>JBBIPJ010000050.1:2659-5568 GCA_037442905.1 archaeon | reverse complement strand
TGCTAATTGGGGGAGTAATTTACTTTGTGCTTATAATTTTAACAAAAGTATTAAGCGAGAATGAGCTAAGAATTGTTAAATCGCTGCTCTTGTTTCGTTTTATAAAATTTTAAAAATAAAACTATTTTAAAAGCCGTTTATTTTTGCGCAAAAACTTTGCCCCTATGCGAGCAGGAGTTCCATACCAAGGGTGTGTTTTCTTTATAAGAGAGTGGAATTTTTTTTGTAATTCTGTGTCTTTTTTTGTATATTTTAGTTTTTTATTTAATCGCTCATTCATTTCCTTTGCAAGGTCAAGTATTTCTTCGGAAGTGCTTTCTACATGTAATAATCCGGCTTTTTCATAGTCATCATCTGTTGGATATAGTTTTGTTAGCTCAAAGTCAAAAACTTCGCTAAAAGTTAAAAATCTTTTTTCTTTTTTAGACCATATTTTCTTTGGGATAAAAATGTCAACAGCTCTCAGTGGAGTGTGGAAGGGAGCAAAATTTGCACCTGCTATTGGAACATTAAATAGTGTTGGAACTCGCCATATTCCTGCTGTGCATCCAAGATAGAATTTACATTTTGCTGGCAAGTAAATATCACCAAAATCGCTTCTGAAATTAGCTGCGTAATCTATTATCTTTTTGTTCCTAAGCGTCGGAAGTTTTTTTTCAACATGGCTCCCCATTCTAATTGCGTAGCCACCACAGGAGGCAATATACTCTGCTGCCTTTAGGTAGTTCTCAACTTTACAATCCCTATATTTGTAAATATCAGCCCCCTTAGGAAGCTTTTTCGATAGATAGACAGGATCACGGGAATGAAAACAAACCATGCCCCTTCTGGAACACCAATTTTTCTCAAGAGCTTTTTTCCTTGTTCCTCTTCCTCTGGTGTAAATGAGATGTTTGGCTTTGTTTTGGCAAACTCACGATAATCAAAAACAGAATTTTCATTTGGTTGTATAAAGCCAGCTTTTCCTATGGCATGCCCATATTGATACTCGTCAATTATTGCCTCCCCTATAATTAAAATTTTCAAATCTTTTAGTTGCTCAAGATATGATATAACCTGCTTTGAAGTATATTTTTTCGAAAAATCCATCAAGAAATCCTCAGTTTCTTTAGGAAACGCATGTAAATATCGATTAATAAGTGCAGTTGAGCTAAAAGTTATGTCCTGCGTAAATATTATCTCTCCGCCTACTTCTTTAATTGCTCTTTCCTCATCTAGGATTTTTCCAGAAAGATCGTTTTCAACATTTTCATATTCGACTCCTTTTACATAAAAATTTGGTTTTAGTAATTTAATTGTTTCGACAGCAGCTGGCCATTTATTAACTGCTACATAGTCAATTAGGTCAAGAGCGGCTAAAACTTCTGCCCGCAATTTTTCGTTAAAAGTGGGTCTGTGCGGACCTTTGTTTACATATTTGTCCGGAGTTATTGTTACAACTAAAACGTCTCCATATTTCCGAGCCTGTTTAAAGTGCCTTATATGTCCAACATGCAGCAAATCAAACACGCCGTGGCAGTGCACTACTTTCTTTCCCTCTTTTTTTAAGCTGGCAACTTTTTTGCCAGATCTTCAAGCTCAACTAATTTTGGATTTCTCATTTTTTGAAAGGTATCTAAACCAGTCCTTGGTTGCTTTCATTATTTTTTCTTTAGTCCAAACAGGCGCTTTTTTCCAGTAATCAATGTTATCGAGCATTATTTAACACCTTCCTCAAAGCTAGTTTTTGGCTGCCATCCAAGTTTTTCTTTTATCTTTGTTATGTCTGCAAGTGTTTTATCAGGCTCTCCTGGGCGCTTTGGAATATGTACTATTTCCTTCACTCCCAATAGTTCCACTATTCTGTTAACGCGATAATCCTTGCCCGAGCCAACATTTAAAACCTCTCCTCTGAGGTCTGATTCAGCAGCTAGAACAAATGCTTCTGCCACATCAGTAACAAATGCATAATCTCTTGTCTGCTCTCCATCACCAACAACAGTGAATGGCTTTCCTGAAAGCTTTTGAGCCATAAATACTCCGAATACAGCTCCGTACATTCCTGTTGTCCGCGCACGAGGACCATATGCATTAAAAATTCTCAGTGATATAACAGGCAAACCATAAACTTTTTCCCAATGCAGAACTGATTGCTCTGCTAAATATTTTGTAAGTGCATAGGGATATTCAGGCTTTATTGCCGCTGTTTCAGGTGTTGGATACGTATTGGGAATTCCGTAGCAAGAGCTGGATGCTGCAAAGACAAATCTTTTCACATTATTCAGTCTAGAAGCTTCTAATACTGAAATTGTGCCATCTACATTGGCCCTGAAATATTCAAGAGGGTATCTTATTGAAGGAACTATATCAGCCAATGCTGCTAAATGAAAAACCCAGTCAATTCCTCTGAAATATTTTTTTATTTTATTAAAGTTTGAGACATCGGCTTTTACAACTTTCAATCTTTTGTTCCCCCTATGCTGGGCTAAATTTTCCATTCTGCCGGAGGAAAAGTTATCAAGAACTATAACAGAATGCCCATCTTTTAGTAAATGGTCAACTATGTGGCTTCCTATAAATCCGGCTCCTCCTGTAACAATGCATCTTTTAAATGCCATTTTTTGAAAGTTCCCACACAAAGTGAAGGCTGCATAACTATCAAATTGGTTAGCTAACAAACCTTCACTTTGTGCACCCCTTTTTGAGAAAATCATAAATGGGGGATAGTGTATTTAAGGTTTATTAGGGCGGCACTTTTCAATATTTCATATAACGTATACACAGAAATCAATTTGTGAATATATTTACCCGTTTTGTGATTATCCACTCTAGAAACTTTATGTCCCAACTCATTTTAAAGTTCTCGCGGTCCCAACGACGTCTATACAGCTTTCCCAAAATTTTTGGAGCAAATTTTGGGAGCCAGGTTT
>JBBIPJ010000050.1:785-2646 GCA_037442905.1 archaeon | reverse complement strand
ATATCCTTCTCTGGTCAACAAATTTAGAGGTTATTGCAAGATTTTCTAACATTTCTTTTTTATCTTGAATCCACGGAGTTAAGAGTTGTTGCCGCGAAAATCTACTCCATCCTTCCAGAGTTGTTGGTGGTCTAAATCCATGCTCTAAAGCTAGATCATATGCCTCTGTTCCTGGGTATGGAGTAAATATATAAAATGCAGCAATTTCTGAATTAGGATTATCGTCCAAAAGCTTTAAGGACATGCGAATGGTTTCCTTAATCTCATCAACAGTCTCTGTTGGAAATCCTGTCATAAAATTGTATGTGCAAACAATTCCTGTATGCGCGAGCATTTTATTATATCTAATAATATTTTCAAGCGTTACTTCTTTTTTAATCATTTTTAAAATTCTTGGATTTCCTGATTCAAGCCCTGGCTGTATCTGATACAATCCAGTTTTGCTCAATTTTTCATAATCAATGTACGCAACTGTATCCAGTCTGGTTTGAGCCTCCCATGAATACTGGTCATTTATCCCTTCTGCAATTTCATATACGCGATTTTTATCAACAAAGAAGTGCTCATCATTGAATTTTACTTTGTCAAAATGCCATTTTGATCTAATAAACTCAAGCTCTTCAAGAGTTCTTTTTGGGGACATCATTCTCCATCTTCGCTGTGAGAGAAATGGGTTGCAACAATAAGTGCATTGGAATGGACAGCCTCTGCTTGAGAGATATGAAACCGCTCCGCCGAATGCCTTGATATATTCTTTCATATCAATCAAGTGATATGGCAAAAATGGAAGTTCCTCAACATTTAAATTCGGGGCCTCAGGATTGTTGTAAATTTTTCCGTCAACTTTTGATGTTACTCCGCGAACATCTTTTATTTTTTGCCCATTTTCACCTTTATCTAAAATATTTGCAATATCTAAAAGTGGTTGCTCGCCCTCCCCCTTTACAACAAGGTCAACATACTCGCTTTCTACTGTTTGAATTGGTAGGAGTGTTGGGTGTATTCCGCCCCAAACAATTGGTAAATCCGGATTAATTTCGCGGACTATTTTTGCTGCATCAAGACAATAATGGACCTGGTCTCCTGTAATTGAAGATAAACCCACAAATAAAGTTCCATTTTTAAGTTCCGAGCGCAAATGTTTCTCCCACTCTGGATCCATTCTCTGATCTATAATTTTTACTTTATACCCTTCTCTGTCAACAAAAGTAGCTGCTGCTAAAACAGCTAGGGGTAGTTCTAGAGAAACTGTTTTTATATCAAATCCTGTTCTTGGATATACCAAGACAATATCTGAGCCCATTGTAATTTTATTCGGTTTGAATTGTTTATATATGTTTTTCTATCTGTTAGGAGAGCCTTACCTTTATAAGCCTTATAAACATGCCCACTATATCCAAAAGCTCGAATTTAGAATATACTTTATGAGTCCATGTAGTTGGAATTTCTTTAACACTAAAGCCGGCCTTATGCAGGAGCCAGAGAATTTCAACGTCAAATTCAAATCCATATGTTCTTATCTTCGGAATAATTTTTTTAAGAGCTTTTGAAGTAAAAACTTTTGCTCCGCATTGAGTATCTGTAAATGGTATCTGAAATAAAAAGCGAACAATTAAATTCCATCCTCTGCTCAGAATTTTTCTATAAAGCGGTTGTCTTATTAAAATTTTTGAATTCGGAAGGTACCTAGAGGCAACTGCACTATCTAAATTGTTTTCTAAGAGACTTCGGACTAAATTATTATAATCACTTGGACTTGTTGCTGAATCTGCATCAACATATCCTACTAAATTTCCTTTTGCAATTTTAAAACCAGCTAAAATTCCTCCGCCTTTTCCAAGTCTATTTGGGAATGTGAGCA
>JBBIPJ010000050.1:0-774 GCA_037442905.1 archaeon | reverse complement strand
TTGAAAATTTTCTGACTATTTGCGGAGTTTTATCAGTATTTCCATCGCAGACAACAATTATTTCGGTTTTGTATTTTTTTGTGAAATATTTGTAAAATTCTGTGAGTGTTTTCATTATACGGCGTTCTTCATTATAAGCTGGGATAACAATTGAAAGTTTTGTTTTCATTAGATCTTATTCAAAACGCGATGTTTTTTTGGGACATTTTTTATTTTTTTAGCAGGATTCCCAGCAACAACTGTCCAAGCAGCAACATTTTTTGTCACAACAGAGCCTGCTCCAATTATTGCCCCTTCCCCAATTTCAACTCCTGGAAGAATTGTAGAATTAGCTCCTATTGATGCGCCTTTTCTTATTACTGCGCCTTTGAGTTGGGAAGGATTAATTTTTTCTCTTACTGGATACTTATCATTTGTAATTACAACGTTTGGCCCGAGAAAAACAAAGTCTTCAATTTTACAATTTTTTGGAACATATACATTTGATTGAAGGCTCACGTTATTTCCAATTGAACAATCGCCCTCAATAACAACATTTGTCCCGATAAGAGAATTATTTCCAATTTTTGTATTTTCGCGAATTAGAATGTTGTGGCCTGTGCGAACATTATTCCCAAGAATAACTTTTGGATAAATAATTGCCCCACTCCTGATTGTGCAATTCCTTCCAATTTTTGCTTTTGGGTCTATTTGGGAATCCATTATTTCACTTTAATTGCGCGCCTTTCCTTTGCGCTTTTTAAGCAGAGCTCTGCAATTTTTAAAGCGTATAAA
>JBBIPJ010000049.1:1207-5599 GCA_037442905.1 archaeon | reverse complement strand
GGTCAAGTACTTCACTTGATAAGCAACTACCCTTTGTGTTTGCGCACACGAAACCTCTGGTTTCGCGTTGTCTCACTGCGTTCAAAGATGGGCATCGAAGAAAAAATTAAGCAAATTGAAGAGGAAATTCAGAAAACTCCTTACAACAAAGCCACTCAGCACCATATTGGAAAATTGAAAGCAAAGCTTGCGCATTTGAGAATGCAATTAGAATTGGGGATTAAAAAAAGAAAAAAAGCCGGAGTTGGCTATGCGATTAAGAAAAGCGGAGATGCTACAGTTGTAATTGTTGGATTTCCCTCTGCAGGAAAATCAACTCTATTAAACGCTCTGAGTGGTGAAGAACTCTCAAAAGTCGCTGCCTATGAATTTACAACTTTAACAGTAATTCCTGCAATGCTGAAATACAAGGGCGCAAATATCCAGCTTTTGGATGTCCCTGGATTAATTACAGGCGCAGCTCATGGAAAAGGAAGGGGAAAAGAAGTGTTAGCAGTTTTAAGAAATGCTGACCTGCTTTTAATTTTAGTTGATGCGGAAAAACTTTGGCAGTTAAATTCAATCAAGGAAGAACTTTCAAATGCAGGAATTCGTTTAAATCAAACCTCCCCTCGTATAGAAATTGAAAAGAAAATAAAGGGCGGAGTTTCAATTACAAAAGCAATTAATGTTCAGCTAACTGATAATGAAGTGATTGCAGTTCTAAATGAATTTGGAATCCATAGCGCGAATGTATCTATTAAAGAGCCAATAACAATTGAGCAATTGATTGATGTTGTTGCTGGAAACAGGAAATATGTAAAAGCACTTTTTGTTGTGAACAAGATTGATTTAGTGAAAAGAGAGGAGCTTCCACTAAATTTAATTCAAATTTCTGCTGAGAAAAAACAAGGAGTTGAAAAATTAAAAGAGGAAATTTATAAAAAACTTGGTTTTATTAGAATTTATTTAAAGCCTCCGGGCAGAGAAGCCGATTTTTTAAATCCATTAATTCTCCAAGAGGGTGCAACTATTGAAAATGTTTGCAAAAAGATGCACAAAGCCTTTGTTTCAAAATTCAAGTATGCACAGGTTACAGGAAAAAGCGTAAAGTTTAAAGAGCAAAGAGTTGGCTTGGAGCACGAGTTAAAAGATGAGGATGTTGTGTCTATTTTTGTTCGAGAATAAATCTTTGTTTCAAAAAAGTATCCAGAACATTTTTGTTCGCAGCCGCAATTATATTTCTTGAAATCAATTTTGTCCCTCTGAAAATTTCTTCATTTCCACTGAAATCTGTTACAATCCCGCCTGATTCGCGCACTAAAAGAATTCCTGCTGCCACATCTAAAAATCTTGTTGCGCCTGCATATATTAAAGAATCAAAAGTTCCATCTGCTACTAATCCGAAGTCTAAAACTACAGCTCCCATCCCTCTACTGTGCCTTGAATTTAAAAAACTCCTGATTAAAAATTCAAAATCAGCCCTGCTCGCTTTTGGAGATATTTCAAACAAGGAGTTTTTTGGCAAATCACTTTTTGATGTTGTGATTTTTTTTCCGTTTTTAAAACTTCCTTTCCCTCTTAAAGCGTAATATTCATCCCTATTTACAACATTTCTTATGTATGCGCTCACAAAATTGTAATTTGAATCAAGAACTGCAATTGAAACTCCGAAATAATCAATTCCGTTTTTAAAATTAAAGCTTCCATCAAGCGGGTCAACAATAACATTGTAAATTGGAGTTTCTTTCAAGCCGCATTTAATCTCCCCTCGCTCCTCGCTGATTAAATTAATGCAGACATTTAATTTTTCCAAATTTTTTATTACAATATCCTCGGATTTTTTATCAGCTTCAATTGTTATATCTCCGCCAAATCCGCGCCCCATTTCTTTTTTTCTCTCACCGCTTCTATAAATTCTCATTAACTCCTTTGAAGTTTCTTTCCCGATTTTTTTGCAGACTTTTAGCCAGTTAATTTCCATTGCTGTGAAATTTGTATTAGCTTGTAGCTGGTAGCTTGAAGCTTGTAGCCTCCGTTTCTACTAGCTACGAGCTACAAGCTACTAGCCTTAATTTATTTCACCATCCTTGCAATTTTATCAGCTGCCATTTTTGGAATTATTTTTTCAGAATCAATAATTAAATCAGGCCTTTTTGGAGTTTCATACGGAACGTCAATCCCAACAACTTCCCCGACTAACTTTACTTTTTTTCCCTCAAGCCTTTGCAAAGCTTTTCTGTACAAATTTCTTACAATTAAATTTTCTCTTCTATTTGCTTCCCGTTTTATTGCTGTTTTTAATGAGCATCTTACATAAACCTCGTAAAAGTTTTCAATCAACCCACGCGCAAAATTTCTAAATTTTCTTCTATGTCCTGTTGCATCAAATATCACATTTACATTATTTTGAACTAAAAAATATCCAATCAAAACCATTGTTCTGTAAGCAATTTCTCTCTCGTTTTCAGTATACTTTGGCTTTTCAAATAAAAATTTCCTAAACTCATCCATGCGCAAAATCTGGATTTTTTTTCCTTTCAGTTTTCTGACCAATTCCTTTGCTATTGTTGATTTGCCGCTTCCGGGCAAACCTGTAAGCCATAATGCCCATGTCATCCGTAAATCACCTTCGCCCCCTCAATATAATCATTTATTTTTTTCAAATCAATTCTGTTTGCATCCAAAATATTATTTGCAAATGAGAACAATTTTTCTCTAACTTCATTTGGATTTTTTACACCACGCTCAATAAACCAGTTATTTGGATAAAAAACAGGATTTGCAACTACGATTGCGCGAAAAGCGAAGAAAGGCTGCGCAACTTCTAAAATTTGAAAGTCCTTTGTTTTTTGGAGGTAAGTTTCAAAAAATAAATCAAACAATTCCTTAAATTCGCCGATTAATTTTCCATATTTAGTTATGCTCCAGAAAATAAAATTCATTGTAAATGCTGTTACATCATCTGCAGCCTCTCCATATTCGCCCCTGCTTCTATCCAGTAAAATAAATTCCGAACTTTTTTCATCAGAAAAGACTATGTTAAATGGATGGTAATCTCCATGAATAACAGACAATCTGTGGGAATAACTTTTCAGTTTTCTCCACCATTCAACGCACTTTTTTACAAACTCAATTTTTCTTTCTTCGCCTAGAAAACTCCCCTTTGGATAACCATCAAGAACCCCCATGATGCATTCCCCGTGTCCGATTAAATCTCTTGCACGCCTTGCATATAATTCTGGCCTTAAAATTTTTTCCTTGTGGATTTTTGCAAGATATTCTGCAAGAGCTTTTACCCGCTTTTTGTCAAAATCACTTATTCCCTGTTTAAAAATCCTGTCCAAATCGTTGTCATAGGTTTTTCCTTTTGCCTCCTGAAGCAGGATGAAATATTTTTTCACTCCTCCTATTGAGATTAATTCATCCCCTTTCAATCCAACAACATCAAAGCTTTTCACATGCAGTGGCAATTTGTTAAAAGTATCATGCGCCAAAATTAAATTGTGCGCAATATCAGATAAATGATCATGCCCAAATCCTCCCTCCTGCATTGTTTTTAGCACAACTTTCTTTCTTCCTTTTCCAGAATTAAAATCAATTAAATAAGCCTCTCCGTAAACTCCCTTTCCAAGTTTTTTGAACTCTCTAAATTTAATCTGGCCGCCGAATTTCTTGGCTAAATAAGTTTTCAAATTTTCCTTCTTGATTTCCACTGACCCACCGCCTTAATTTAAGAAGCAATGAGTATTTATTATATGCTGTTTAACATCTTTTTATGAATCTAAAACCTATAATGCGCCTGCTCTGCCACCAGAGAGAAGATAGAACTTACAAAGTTTGTAACACTTATTTGTTGGTATGCGGGCGATGTTTAGGAATTTATCTCGGATTTTTCTTTTCTTTTATAATCCTAATTGTAATTTACGGACTTTTTACAAAAAGTGTAAATGTCCTCTATGCTTTTTCCCTTCTAATCCCAATGGCAATTGACGGATTGACACAGGCATTTGGGCTTCGAGAAAGTAAAAATTGGATAAGATTTATAACAGGATATTTAGCAGGCCTGGGGGTGGCGTATATTTTTTATGCCCTGCTTTCTGTAATTTTTATTCAGCAACGCTCCACACTTCTGCCAAATTTTGAAATCATTCCTACAATTATAATTATGTTATTTTCATTATTTGTTCTTGAAAAATCTACAGATTCAAAAAATATTTTTCTGGGAAAGTTTTTTAATTCAATTGCAATTTTTTCAGCAGCCTTTTTAATTCTCGGAGTAATATTTCTCTATACCTTAATTTTGCTCAGATTGAAATTTTTCTGAGGCAGTTCAATTACAAAAATTTTTTCAAAAGCTAATTTTTGCTCTGCAATTATCTTTCCATTTGTTTGAATTCCTGAAATGGTGCT
>JBBIPJ010000049.1:0-1194 GCA_037442905.1 archaeon | reverse complement strand
CACGCCCATTTTTATTTAAAAAATTTCTATATTGTTCCAAAAATTTTTCCAAAGTTTCAGAGCTATTATAGCTTAAATCTATTGGCTTATCAACATACTTATTTTCGCGCGGCAAATAAGGGGGATTAAAGATTATTAAATCAAACTTTTCTCCATTTCTGATAGGCTCAAATAAATTTCCAAGCCTGAAATCAATTTTTGCTTTATTTTTTTCAGCATTTTTTTGGGCGCACTTTATTGCACGCTCATTTATATCAGTTGCAATAATCTTTGCTCCATTTTTCGCAGCTAAAATTGCAATTATTCCAGGGCCTGTTCCTAATTCAAGGACTTTTTCTCCTTTTTTAACTTGCAAATTTTCTGCTAAAAGAAAAGAATCCTCCCGAGGCTCGTAAACATTCTCATCTATTTCAAGAATTAAATCTTTGTAAAAAAATCTGCTCATTTATTTTGCCAAATTCTTGAAAGATGCAACAGTCTCTTTTGTTCCTGAAACAATTAAATGATATCCAACATTTATCTTATCACTATCTCTTACATCTGTTACCCAATCACCATTTCTTTTAATTGCAACAAATTTAATCCCTTTTGTATCTCTTCTTACATCCTTTATTGCTTTTCCAGCCAATCTTGAACCTCTCCTAACCTCAATGCTGTCAACTATTTCTCTTGCTTCCAGAAGAGCAGCCCTTAGAGCAGGATGTATTTCAATATCCCTCAGAACAATTCCTGCCAATCTTGCAGCTGCATTTGAAATATTCTCAGCTTCAGAAGCAAGCTTTAAAATTCCAGCCAGTTTTGATGCCTGATTAGGATTTTTTGCAGCTAACATAGTGCGTATTTCAACTTGGTATCTGAGTTTGTTCATTTCCTCTTCCAAATCATTAACCTCATTTGCAAGCTCATCGCTGTTAAAGAGAACTGCAGAATAAGCAAGGTCAACCATCAATTCAGAGATATCTTTCATTTCTCTGAGCAAATCCTTTACCCCGCGGCCTTTTTCTAAAAGTTCGCCAACTATTTCATCAAACTCATACCTTCTTGCCATCAGCTGATCTCCGCTTACGCGAGGTATAATCACAATGTGAAGGCTGCATTGCTATCCAATTGGTTAGCTAACAAACCTTCACATTGTGCCAGCTGGCGCTTACACAAAGGGTAGGTTTGTTAGCTAACCACGCTGGATAATTATCC
>JBBIPJ010000048.1:0-5703 GCA_037442905.1 archaeon | reverse complement strand
TATGAATTAAAAACTTCGAACCTCAAACTTCAAACTTAACAAATTTCAAAGAAAAAATGGTTAAAAAATATTTGCGCCGCAAACCTTTGGAATACGAGCGCAAAATTGAGGAAGGAGTTTTTGATACGCAGACAATAGGCGCGCTGCGCAAGTTAATGAAACTAAATATAATCGATTCTATGGGCGGAGTGATTGCAACAGGAAAGGAAGCAGATGTTTTCACTGGATATTTAAAAACTGAGAGGCGCGCAGTAAAAATTTTTAGAATTGAGACAACAAGTTTCAGGGATATTGCGCCGTATATTGAGGGCGACCCCAGATTCAGATTGCATGGAAAAAAGCACGAGATTGTTTTTGAATGGGCAAAAAAAGAATTCAGGAATCTTGATAGAGCTTTTTATGCAGGGGTGAAAGTTCCTAAGCCATATAAAGTTCTGAGAAATGTTTTAGTTATGAGTTTTATAGGTAATGATTCAGAACCAGCTCCGCCTTTGAATACAATTTCAATAGAGCAAATTAAAAATCCGAAAAAACTTTCCAAAATTTTGCTTGACAATTTAAAAAATCTTTATCAAAAAGCAGAATTGGTGCAGGCGGATTTTTCAGAATTCAATGTTTTAATGAAATCTTTAAATGAGCCATATCTAATTGATTTTGCGCAGGCGGTTTTAAAAAATCAGTCAAATGCCTCGCGTTTTTTAGAAAGGGATGTTGAAAATTTTGTAAGATATTTTAGCAAACTTGGGTTAAAATTTGATGCAAAAAAGATTTTAGCTCAAATTCAGAGCAAAAATGCCTGATTTATTATCCATATGGATAATAATTCGCCCAAAAATGCCCACTTTAAAGAATAAAATCGCTATGCATAGCCACAATTAACTATAAATATTAGCGCGTATAAGTGAATAAAAAAGCTTAGGTTGCTTCCGATTCGCGAAGCGAATCGGCGAATTTCACAAACTTTCAACAATGGTTGAATATCTCAAAATTCCTAGTGAACGACTCAAGGTTCTGCTCGCGGACAAGCGCACTATTGCAGAGATAGAAAGTGCAACTCATACAAAAATTGAAATTGATAAAGAAACAGAGCAGATTGAAATATATGAGAAAAGAGATACCCCTGATCCACTTGGAACTTGGCGTGCTCGCGATGTAATTAAAGCAATTGGCCGCGGCTTTGTAAAAGAAACAGCATTTCGCTTATTGGAAGAGGGTGCTGTATTAATAATAATTGATCTAAATGAATATTCGCATAAAAAGAAAAATGCTCTTGAGCGAATTAGAGGCAGAGTAATCGGAACAGAGGGAAAAGCAAAGCAAAGAATTGCAGAAATGACAGATACAGATATAGTTGTCTATGGAAAAACAGTTTCAATAATTGGGGAATTGGAAAATGCAGAGCTCGCAGCGCGCGCAATTACAATGCTTTGTGAAGGAGCAATGCATAATACTGTATTTAGAATGTTAGAACGAGAGATTCAAATATGATTGTACAAAAGTTTATGCGCGAAGCTTATGAAAAAGAAATTTCTAAAAATAAATCAAATGTGAATATTCATGGCGCAGAAAGAGAAACCAAAATCAGGCGAAACTGAAAGTTTCGCTACCCGCAAACAAAGTTTGCGGTTGAAAACAAAGCTTGAAGAGGAAGAATCTCCAACTAAACAAATCTCTGCTGAAGAACTCTTCAAGGAATTCCGCGAAGTAAATGTTAGCCAATTCTTTGCAAAAAATAAGCAGTATCTTGGCTATGTTGGAAAAGTTAAATCTCTTACAACTGTTGTTCATGAATTAATAACAAATTCTCTCGATGCCTGCGAAGAGGCAGGAATTTTGCCAGATATAAAAGTTAAAGTTGAGCAAATGGGGGAGAAAGATGATGAGCATTACAAAGTAACTGTTGAGGATAACGGCCCTGGAATTCCAGAAGCAAATGTTGAAAAGGTTTTCGGACAGCTTTTGGCAGGAACAAAATTCCATAGAAATATTCAGTTGCGCGGCCAGCAAGGAATCGGCGCATCCGGAGCTGTTTTATTTTCTCAGATGACAACTGGAAAGCCAACATATGTAAAATCTGGAACAGGAAAAGGAAAAATTGTTGAAATTCATGTAATGCTTGATACAAAAGCAGGCAATCCAAAAATTCTTGATAAAAAAATTCAAAGTGGTGAATGGCGCGGAACATTAGTTTCAGCAGAGTTCAAAGGAGTTCAACACACAAAGGGGCAAAAAGGAGCTTTTGAATATGCAAGATGGACAGCAGCTGCAAACCCCCATGCAAAAATAAAGTACAGGGATCCTGAGGGAGAGATTGTTTTTGAGCGTGTTATAAGAGAAATTCCTCCACGGCCAATAGAGACAAAACCACATCCCTCCGGCGTTGGCACTCATGATTTGCTTGAATTAGCGCATCACTCAACAGCACACAAAGTTTCCTCTTTCCTTGTTAATGAGTTAACTCGTGTTAGCGCAGATAAAGTTGCGGAAATTCAAAAGCTTGTAAATTTTGATTTAGGTATAAGTCCGAAAAAAATAGAATGGGCGCAGGCAGAGCAATTAGTAAGCGCATTTAAAAAAATTAAGTGGATGGCTCCACCTGCCATGGGTTTAATTCCTATTGGAGAGAAAACAATTGAAAAAGCTCTTAAAAATCTTTTGCAGCCAGAGTTTGTAATGGCGCGCACTAGAGAGCCACGAGTTTACAAAGGAGGAATTCCATTTTTAGTTGAGGTTGCAATTGCTTATGGAGGAAACGCTGGAAGGGAAACTCCTGAGGGAAGAAAAGTTGAATTAATGAGATTCGCAAACCGCGCCCCGCTTTTATTTGATGCCGGCGCATGTGTAACAACAGAGGCAATGAACTCAATTGAATGGAAAAGGTATCATGTACAGGATTTGGAAAATGAGCCAATTACAATTTTCATAAATTTAATCAGCACTCATGTTCCATATATAAGCGCAGGAAAGCAATCAATTGCCGAGGAAGATGAAATTTTTGAGGAAATTAGATTTGCATTGATGCAAATTCTCAGAGATTTACAAATTTTCCTTGGCGGAAAAAGGCGCGCTGCTGAAAGAGAGGAAAAAAAGAGAATATTTGAAAAATATATTCCTGAAACTGCAAAAGCTCTCTCAAAACTTACAGGCGAAAAAGAGGAAACTTTAATTAAAAAGCTTGAAAAATTAGTATTTGACAGGTTTGGAAAGGACTTTTCAAAAGAGCCTGAGGAGGAAAAAGAAGAAGTAGAGGAAGGGGAAACTTCTGAAGAATGAGGTGATTTGAATGGCAACAAAAAAAGAAATATTATTACAAACAGAAAGTGGTGAAAACTTATGACGACTAAAAAAGAAAAAATTGAAGAAAAACTTGATAAAGAATCTATAAAGAAACTTGAGGAATTTGGAACTGAATTAGTTGGAGAAATAAAAAAAGAAGAGTCCCCTGCATTTCCATTGCCAATAAGAGCAAAATCAAACATAACTTTTGATGAAGCAAAAAAACTTTTGGTGCTTGGAGAAAAGCTAGCACACCGACGTTTCCTAAACGTTGCGCACACAAGGAAATTTATGCAGTCTGTTCTAGTTGCAAGCGCATGTCTGGAATATATTGCAAGCGGAAGAACAGTCGGAAAGCGTGAGCTTTATTATAACTTAAAGCATTCTCTACCCCATTCTAAAGATAACACTTTTGAAGACGATATTGAATCTGGCTCTGTTCTGGATGATTTAGAAGCAAGCCTTGATATTTTGCGCGAACGTTTACATGTAGAAGCAAAATCCCGAGGCTCAATTTATGGAAATATTGTTTTAAGCCAAGCAGGAAGCGAATTTGATTGTTCAAAGCTTGGAAGAGGAGGCTGGGCAATTCCTGGTTTTGTTGAGGATGTTGAAGTTGTAAATTTCAAAGCAGACTATATTTTAGCTGTGGAGAATGATGCAATGATGTCCCGTCTTATTCAGGAAAAATTCTGGAAACAAAATAATTGTTTGCTTGTGACAGGGGAAGGAATGTTCCCAAGAGGAGTAAGGAGATTTATTAAAATTTTAAACCAGAAATTAAAATTGCCTGTGATTGCTTTTGTTGATGGCGACCCATACGGATTTTACATATACTCTGTTCTTAAATATGGCTCTATAGAATTAGCGCATCTATCAGATAGATATGCAGTCCCGAACTGCAGCTATGTTGGCATGACAATGGACGATATTGATGAATATGGGTTAAAAAATGTTACAGAAAAATTAAAAGATGTTGATGTAAAGAGAATTAACGAGGAATTGGAATACCCATGGTTTAAAACTTCTAAAGAATGGACAAGACAATTAAAATTAATGAAAGAGCGCGGTGTCCGCTTGGAGCAACAAGCATTAGCGGCAAAGAGCTTAGATTTTGTAGCCAAAAAGTATCTCCCAGAGAAGATAGAAGCTAAAAAATTCCTATACTAATCTTTTCACTAGGATTTCAAGCCTTCTTTTTTTAAGAGGGTGTGTGAAACCAATTCTTTTCTGAAATAACTTTATTTGATTTTTATCTTTCGTATTTAATACATACCATTCATATTGCTTATATCTATGCCTATGTAAATTAAAGTCTAATCCAAATTCTTTCAACATTTTTTGTATATCTAGTAAGATCTTTTTATCTGATTGACCAACATGTACAATTGGCGTAAATTTCTCTCTACCCTCCATCAAATCGGTGCAACTTCCGTCTCCATCAAAGAATCCAATTACAAAATATTTTTTTATTTCTAGCGGTGTATTTTTAATAAGTGATGGCACTCTTAACTTGCCTTTTTTATATCCTACTGGCATTTCAAATACTTTATTTAAAATTCTGTGTAAAGTACTGCTGTAAAAGAGTATTCTATACCATCTCCCATTATATAGTGTTTTCACATTTGTCTTTATATTAAAGACCTTTTCTAAAATTTTAGTAATATCACTTAAGTGTTCCTTTGATTCATCTGTTATGGTAATTTCGTATCTGTATCTTCCCTCTCTTTTCATTACAGAAGGTGCATTTCTTAGAGCCCCATCTGCATAGATATTCCCAATAAGATAGGCTAGTCGTGGGTCTAAAAATTTAATTACCTTCACTTTAACTGGAGATTTAAATACTCTAAAATAATTTGCGTCCTTAAAGAATTTATTGTATTTTTGCTCTTTTTCTTCTTTCGATTTTTTGCATATAGAAACCCACAAACTGAGAAATTTTTTTACATTATTTATTTGAATTGGATACCTGCCGGTTTTCCAGCTGTAAAAACCTCGTCCAATGTTCTTAAACTTCTAAATACCTGTAAAACTCATAAGGAGTTGGGCGAATTGAATTCTGCAAAAACTCATCCATTTTCAATTCTTTGTACTTTTCTATTAAATCATTTGTGAAAACCCCGTGCAAAAATTCCCTATCGCTTTCTAACTCCTCCAAACTTTCTTTCAAACTCCCTGGCAATTCTCTAACTCCTAATTCTTTTCTTTTCTCCGGAGTTAATTTGTAGATGTCCTCATCCACAGGGTTTCCAGGATCAATTTTCTTTTTTATTCCATCCAGCCCTGCGCATAGCATAGCAGAAAAAGCCAGATAAGGATTTGCACTCGGGTCCGGAGTTCTGTATTCAATTCTTTTTGCATGTTCAACTCCACTATAATACATTGGAATTCTTACATTCGCACTTCTATTTTTTTTGCTCCATGCAA
>JBBIPJ010000047.1:0-5714 GCA_037442905.1 archaeon | reverse complement strand
CTCGCCAGGCCGCGAGCACAAAGGGCAGGTTTGCCCACTATTAAATTTAACCCATACCCAGCCTACCCTTTGTGAGTAGGCCAGGCCACATTCCTTCGGAAGTGGCCTAAATTTCTGCTTTTACTTTTGCCAGCCTTGAAAAGCTAATCCTTTAGAATAAATTTATTTAGAACTTTTTTTGCCTTTTCCCTATTTTTTTGATGCTCTTTTAAAAATTTATTCAACTTTTCAATTAAAATCTCTTTTAATTCGCCTGTTAATAATTTTCCGCTTTTATAATCGTGATAAATTTTTTCTAATTTTTTATTATCCTCTTCAAAAAAAGTGAGCCATTGGTAGCTGATATCAATATCAGGATTTCCGCCCAATTTTCTGTGTTGCTCAATTGTATCGCGGCCGCCTGAAAAAGCATATTTTCTAATTTTGCGCTCAACTTCCTCTTCCTTATCAGTTGTATAGATAACAGTTTCTCTAACAGAAGCCGACATTTTTGTTTCAGCGCCTGTCAAAGCTGGCAAAAATTTGCACTGGATTGAAGCAGGTTTGTAATACCCCAATTTTGGCAAAATATCCCTTGCAACCCTGAAATGCGCATCCTGGTCAATTGCATGTGGAATCAAACAGGGAACTTTCTTCTTTTTTAAAATTGAAGGAAGAAAAGCAGGAACTGCCTGCATGCTTGTAAAAAATAATTCGCCCACATTATTGCTGTCATTTAATCCGAAAACAGCCTTTGCTGTTGAGACAGTTAATTTTTTTGCTACCCTGATTGCCTCGCGGTACATTTTTCCTGCATGGTCAGTATCAACAATAATAAAAGTTTTTTTCGGCTCAAATCCAAGGGCAATCACATCCAGTGCATTCTCGTAAGCAAGCTTATTTGTCTCCTCCAGTTCCAGTTCATCCTTGAACAAAAACTTCTCATCATCTGTCATCTGGAAGTAAAGTTCAACATTAAAGCTCTCCTGCATCCACTTTGTAAAAATCCATGGAATCATGTGCCCTATGTGGGTTTGGTCAGAAGGACCGCGGCCTGTGTAGAGGAAAAATTTGTTTCCCTTTTCATACTCATTTAGAATAAAATCAAAATCTCTATGAGTGAAAAAAATTTTGCGCCGCAAAAAATAGTGCAAATCCCCTTTTGTGATTTTTTTTACTCTTTCAATCAGTGAATCAGTTAGCGGCTGCGTGCCGAATTCCTTCATTAGCTTATCATAATCCACAATTCCGCTTACTTCCCAGGGAGTGACTTTAAATTCTTGAGCCATAGAAATCTGTAAGTAGCTTTGCTTTTTAACCTTTTCAATCAAATCTTCGCATTAATTCTTTCATTTTATCTACATCAATGAACTTCGCAATTATATCTGGAAGAGTGTCTTTTGATATAGAGGGGTGCTCCTCTTCTATTTCCCAATTTAACTTTGTTCTAAGCGCATTTTTTACATCATCAGTAATTTGAGAAATTTCTAGAAATCGTATATTTAGTTTTTTTGTAATATATAAAAAATAAATAAAAATTGAAAGTATTAAAAAAATATCCACGCCCCTCTGCAGATAATTTTTATTGATAGAAATTTTTTCAATCCTAAAAGTTAAGTTATCTGAAGTTAATTTAGAGCTTACAGAAGCTGCCCTTTTCTTTCTATAAAAAGCGGTTATTGTAATCATAGTCTCTCTTTTAATTTTTGCTATCCAAAATTGTACTGAAAATCTTTCTTTTTCTTCAAGATTTAATTCATCCCTAAAAGCATGGAAGATTGCTACAATATCCTCATAATTAATCCCAATACTTTTTTTGATTTCGCTCATTTTTTCAATCTTTCAATTAAACTAGTGATTATTAGTGGCAATAAAACTGTTGCCTCGCCTTCAATTGTAATATGTTTCGCACGCTCATTTACCTTTCCCCACGAAATTCCTTCTCTAACCCTTGCCCCTGATAAACTCCCATCCCACTCAGGCGCTGTTGTGATATAAACAGCATAATCCAATCCCCCTCTAAACTGATTCCACCATATTGTATGATGCTTAGAAATTCCTCCTCCAATCATTAATGCGCCTGTTTTTTTAGAATTTTTTACAATTTGATTTAATCTTTGCTCATCTTTCAAAACATTTACTCTGAAGTCAGGGTGTGTTTGCGAAAAAAGCCACAACTGGCTCCCAAATGCGCCGCTCTCAAACCCTGGTGTAAAAATTGGAATGCCTTTTTTTGCAGCCCAGTAAATAATTGAGTGGCTTGTGGCTTGTGGCTTGTGGCTTGTAGCACGTTTTCCAAGCTCAAAAATTATTTCACTAGGAGACCACTCGGTTTTAATTTTATACAACTCTTTTAAAATCGGCTGCATTTTTTCCTCAATTATCTGTCCGTAATTTGCATAGGGAATTAAAATATTTCCCAAACGGTTGATTTTTTTCTTTCTTAATTCTAAATCATTTAATTCAAAATCTCCGGAATAATAATCCTTGAAAAGCCGCGCAAAATCGTGGTCAATTGTTCCGCTTGTAGTTATTATAACATCCACTAATTTTCTTTTGACCAATTCTTTAATAACCCCGCGCGTGCCTGTTGCAACAATTGCTGCGGGGAAAGAGAGAAATTTTACGCAATTTTTGTCTTTTAGCATTCTCTCTAAAATATCAACTCCAGCAGAAACTTTTTTCGCAGAGAAGCCGCCGGCTAAGGAAAACTGCTTAATTAATTTGTTGATTCCTTTTATTTTGCTCAAATCAATGTCTTTTACAGGGTTTTTTAAAGCCATTTTAGCCACACTTTCACCATAGATATATATATACACGATATTCTTTTATCTCTTACTAATGAACATAAGACAATTATTGATAGGTGCTTTAGCTTTGTTCTTAGTATTTGGACTAGTCGGAGTAGCCGGAGTAGCTGCGAAAAAAGAGACAGTAGGCGTTGATAGCATCGGCGTCTGTGGAGGCAAAGTAACGAAAATCGGCGAAACAAACAGAATGGGCCACGCCTCAAGTTACCTAACAATGGGAGACAAGCACGGCCATTGGAGAACCGGCGCTGGTAGCGAATAATAAAGCACTTAGCTTTTGAGTAAAGAGAGAACAATTTTTATAATAATTCTATTTTTGGGCCTTATAAAGCAGCTTTTTTAATTTTGCTCCATCCTCATCTTTCCCAATAACAAAATTTATCAAATCATTTCCGCCCGCGGAATAATTTAAATCATCCCTTACTGTGCGGGCGCGCTGCATGTAATCTGTGAAAATAAAATCATCCCCATCAAAAATGAGCATTTGCGTTATTGTGTTATAAGCCAATTTAATATCCTGTATCATTTCTGCCTGAATTGCTGCCTCTAAATAATCGATTTGCTTCTTTAAATCCTGCTGAAATTTATCCTCAATTCTTTCAATAAGCATCTCATCCCAGCGCGCCTCATCTGTTATATCATTGTAAACATGCTCGAATTTTTGAATTATGTCCTCCAAAGCAAGAGGGCCAACATACAGGTAATCCCTGTAATTCGGATTATCGAGCATGTCCTTTAGAAAGCGAATCTCTTCACTATATACTTTTTGCAAAAATTTTCGCGCGAGTTCCATATCTCCCATCTAAAATAGTGTATTAGCTATTTATATAAATTAGAAAACCTTGCTCTCATATTTAAGCACAATCAAATCCCCATTAGAAATTGTGTGCCTATCCACTCCAAGAAAATTTTGCCTTCCGTTAATAAAAAGCGTCCACTGATTTTCATCTGTATTCACAGCTGTTAAATTTTTGTACGATACCCCATTCACAACTTTCCCGTTTATAGTGTCTGTTGTTGTTATGTTCGCAACTTTTTTCAAAATATCAAATGCAGTTTGCCCGCTCTCAACGCTTGCAACTTTCTCCACTGTGTTATTCTGATTAAAAACAATTACAATCTGCGCCTGTATTAAATTTTTATTTGGCTGCGGCTGTTCCTGCTGCCGATTCCTCCCGCCAAAAAAAGCCAGGCTGCTCCCAACTAAAATTACAACAAGCCCTATTATGCAAATATTTCCAAGTTTTACTTTCCACGGGCCGATTTGGACTGTTTTTTCTTGCTCTGAGCGGTCAATTTTTGCCATCAGCGTCTCACATTAATTTTTGAAATTTTTGAATTTTTGTGTCTTGAAGTACGCTGGCACCTTAGCCCACATTCGCTGTATTGTGTTTGAAGCGACAACGCGAAACCAAAGGTTTCGCGTGCATTCAGGAACTTCGTTCCTGAATGAGTGGGCTGTATTTCTGCTTCTGTTAATGCCAGCCTTGCATTACGGTTTTATCCTTCTCACTTGATAATATGTAAGATCGCCTTCACTATCTACCACAGCAAGCCACATTTTTTTCTTAACAGAATGTCCAAGTCTAACAAATCTGGAAATATCTGTCATTGTCATTGGATAGTATTCAGGGATGCTGTGCACAAGATAAACAGAGTGCGCCTGTCCCGGAGCATCGCCTCTTTTATAAACTCTGAAATGCGCCCCGAATTTGTAGCCAGTTTTTGCAATATATCCCCTGTCCCTTAAATCAGAGTATGCAACATACTGCCCGAAAATTGTTTTGTCCTCTTTCTTTGCCTTTTTTAAAAGCTCATCAAAACTCAATTCATTTTTTCCATCAAGAACTTTTAATTTTCCCCTGTCAACTAAAAATAAAGCCTCAACTAAGGCAAGGTTTAGCTTCCCGCCCTTGAGAATTTCCCCGAAGTATCCCTTGCCGTAAATGGCGTTTGCCTCATCAGGATTTGAGACAAGAACATTGCCCCCAGCAAGGATACCTGTTGCAACAATTTTTTCCATTCAGCTGCTCACATGAATTTTTGAAATTTTTGAATTTATGCGTCTTGGAATCAGCTGGCACTTCAGGCCACGTTCGCTCTCCTTGAAATCGAGCAATTTCGCAAGAAATTGTGAGAGAAGCGAAATTGCAACTCTCGCGAAATAAATTTCGCTCGATTTTTGCTCGCGAAGTGGCCTAATCTTCTACTTCTGCAATCAGCTACTTTGCTCTAATAGAAACAGATAAACAAGTATTTAAAGCCTTTTAAAACACTCCCAAAATCAAGTCAAGAAAACTTTTTTTGTACTCAATTCCAGCAATCTCTGCTGCTAATTTTCTGTAAGCCTGTGAAGCTTTTGAGTATGGCTTGTGCTGTACAACAGGCTTTCTCACAGCTGCGCTTTTCAAAACGCTTTTGTCAAAAGGGATTTTTCCAATTATATTATAGCTGTTCAAAATTCCGCCAATGACATCTGTTTTCGCATCATAGCCAGAGCCATTAACCTTGTTTAAAACAACCCCCATGAGAGGGACTTTTAATTTTTCAACCATTTTTATCCCCTTTAAAGCATCTATAAGCGCTGGAAGTTCTGGATTTGTAACAACTATTGCCTCATCCGCAGAGCGCACAGCTTTTGAACACTCCCCCATAAACCTGCAGCGCAGTCCATTAAAATTACATCATTAAACTCATTCAGCGGCGCAAGAACACCTCTGTATTCTGTTTGAACTGGCTCTGCACTTTCCAGAAGAGAAAGCGCTGCTGGTACAACTCTTATTCCGCTCTCATGAGTACAGATTGCATCTCTTATAGAAGCCTCCCCCTTTAGAACAGAATTTAAAGTTGCAGGAGTTGGAGGTAATCCTAAATGCAGAGAAACATCTGGAGTGGCTAAATTTGCATCCACAATTACTACATTTT
>JBBIPJ010000046.1:4040-5811 GCA_037442905.1 archaeon | reverse complement strand
CTTTGGCATATAATTAAGTATGAGCGCTGCTGAGGATTTTTTTGACAGGTATAGAGTTGGCATTACACTCCAAGAAATTAATAATTTCCTTGAGGCAATGAATAAGGCAGAGTTGACCCATCAAACTATTTCTAATTTTTGCAGAAGTATTGAGTGGCGCGATATTGTTCTTAAATTATATATTCCATCAACGCGCATCAATCCATTTTTGCAAAAAGGCGTAGCTAGGGGAAGGAAAACTGCGCGTAAGCACTATAAGATGCCCGCATATTTTGACGCAACCCCTCTTTATTATCCAGTGGGAAATGAGGAATATCTGTGGGCAAGGTTTATTTTTCTTGTTTTTGCAGACAGAGAGCGGCTTGAGCTTTTGACAAAAGTAAGATGGAGAAAGTCACTCTTGCCAAAAACGAGCGGTGTTTTTATCCTAAAACTATTGCACGAAAAAGCAAAAAAAAGTCTTACTCTCCGAGAAATTGTCCAGGGATTGGGTTATGGCAGATTGAGAGGCATGGACACAGCCCGGCTAAGAAGAGATTTTTTTCCTCTGTATTTTAAGCCGCTTATACCAAAATTCATTCAGGGGCCATGGAAATTTGATATAAGTGCAAAGTACAGGCTGTCGGATTTTGGAAAAAAATGTTGCGCCCTTGCTTTTGACAAAACATTCCAAAAAAGGTATATGGAGCTTGGGAGGTACAGGATTTTTGTATAAGTAAGAAATATAAATAACCCCGTCTTTTTATTAATATGGTAGAGCCGGCAGAATTTACACAAAAAGCGATTTCTGAAATTAAAAATACTATTAAGTCTGGAAAAGCTATTATCGCAGCCTCAGGAGGAGTTGATTCAACAACCGCTGCTATTTTGTGCCATAAAGCAATTGGGAAAAATTTGACTGCTGTCCATGTTGATACAGGAGTAATGCGAAAAAATGAGAGCAAAGAAGTTGTTGAGGTTTTGAAAAGTTTTGGATTAAATGTGAGATTTGTTGATGCAAAAGAAAAATTTTATTCTGCTCTGAAAGGAATTACACATCCAGAGGAAAAACGCAAAATTATTGGAGAGCTTTTTATCAGAATTTTTGAAGAAGAAGCAAAAAAAATTTCAGGAATTGAATATTTAGCCCAGGGAACAATCGCTCCTGACTGGATAGAATCTGGGGGAGGTTTGCGCGATACAATTAAAACTCACCACAATGTTGGCGGGCTTCCGAAAGAAATGAATTTAAAATTAGTTGAGCCCTTGAGGGATTTGTACAAAGATGAGGTAAGTGAAGTTGCAAAATATTTGGAAATCCCAGATTCAATTGTAAACAAGCAGCCATTTCCCGGCCCTGGATTGGCAGTAAGAATTTTAGGCGAAGTTTCAGAAGACAGGGTTAAAATTTTGCAGGAGGCAGATTTTATCTGGCGCGAAGAACTGGAAAAAGCAGCACAAAGAAAAGAAATAAATCTGCCCTGGCAGTATTTTGCAGTTTTGATTCCAATTAAAACAGTTGGGGTTCTTGGTGATGCGCGCGCTTATGGATATACAATAGGACTTCGCGCAGTTGAAAGCTTTGACGGAATGACAGCAAACTTTTTAAAAATTCCGCCAGAACTTTTGGAAAAAATTGCAATCCGCATTCACAACACTTTGAAAAAAGATATCAACAGAGTTGTGTACGATATTACAAACAAGCCGCCTTCAACTATAGAGTGGGAATAATGCCTTACAAATTTCATTAACTAATGGAGGTCTCGGAACCGGGACAAACTTCATAGCAGGT
>JBBIPJ010000046.1:2314-4030 GCA_037442905.1 archaeon | reverse complement strand
GATGTAAACAAACAAACCGCCTTCAACTATTGAGTGGGAGTGAGATGCCAGAGGAATTTAGAGCAGGAACACTGAAAATAATCGTAATAGACAACGGCTCTCAGTATACGCACAGAATATACAGAACTCTGCAGGACTTGAAAGTTGAAACAAAAATTGTTCCAAACTCTGCAAGTTTTGAGGAGATTAAAAATGCAGATGCGCTTGCATTTTCAGGAAGCGGCGGATTGGTGAGCCAGGGAGCCTCAATGGGAAACTGTCCTGTTTATCTGGAAAAATTCTCTAAGCCTATTCTTGGAATGTGCGCAGGGCATCAGTTGATAGGGGAATTTTTCGGCGGAAAAGTAAGAAGTGCCTCTGAATCTCTAAGCGGAACTCCTGAATTTGGAAAAACAGAAATAATAATTGATAAACACGGGGATTTGTTCAGAGGACTTCCTCAGAAATTTTTTGTCTGGGAATCCCACAATGATGAGGTTTCTGAAATTTCTCCTGAATTAGAACTTTTGGCACACTCAGATACCTGCGCATTTGAGGCGATAAAGCATGTCTCCCGCCCGATTTACGGAGTTCAGTTTCATCCTGAAGTCCAGCATTCGCAGTATGGAAAGGAAATTTATGCAAATTTTGTGCGCATAGCAAAGACTTATAAATAATCAACTTCTAGTTTTTTTGATGGAAGATTCGCAACTGGCATTCGTGCTTGGGCTTGTGAACGGAATTATTGCACTATTAGTAGGAGTTATATACGGGATTATAACCATTGGGCTTTCAACAGCCCTTGGGATTTTCTTTGGAGTGTTCTATCTAATAGCTGCAGTTCTGTTGCTAGTAGGAGCATTCCAAGCAAAATCTGGAAAGGGAAATCCTGCCTGGATTCTGCTTCTGATTGGCGGGATAATGACTTTGATAATTGGAATACTTGGAATAGTCGCAGCGCTCAAGGCGAAAAATCTCAGGTAAGGGGAAAGTTAAAATAGTTCTTTGTGGACTTATTTTAGTATTATGGAGACTCACAAAATATTGGAATTCATACGCAATTTGTTCATTCTGGAGGCAAAGAGCAGAATCCTGCTTTTAATCCTGTCAGGCGGTGCCTCAACTTTTATCATATCAATTTTGCTCTCAACAACTTATTTAGGAATTCCTGCGCTTGCTTTAATTCCTTTTTCATTTCTAATGTTTGCAGCCGCTGCTTTAATAGAAAAGCATGAATATAAGCCCGCATCTTTTTATGCCATGCTTGCCGGGATTGTAACATTCCCAATTGGCGGATTTTTGGCAGTCTGGGGAGGATTCCACGCTTTCAGATACCATCCACTTTATCATATTAAAAAACTGGTAAAAGAACTCAATGCGCGGCCTGAATTAGTTACATGGATACAAAAAAGGCTGGACAGGGGATACATGGAAGAATACCTGAGGCATGTTCTCTATATCCATGGCTACAAAAAAGAGGTTGTTGATGCTGCTTTTAAGAAAATTGTAAGTGGTTAAAATAAAGTTAAAAGTAATAAAAACAGAAGCAGAAGTATAAGGGACTTCGCGACTGGCACTTTTCAAAGTTGGAGCGAATGTCCCTTCATAAGCGCCAGCCGACAGCAAGGAAGCTTTGCTTCCTTGCGCGTTCCGAATTTTCAATTCGGAACGTTATACAGCAAATTAGCGGAGGTCGGCTGTGAAAGAATATAAAACAATAACACAGATTGCTGGACC
>JBBIPJ010000046.1:0-2251 GCA_037442905.1 archaeon | reverse complement strand
CCAAATAATGAGGTAAGAAAGGGGCAGGTCCTTGATACCTCAAAAGATCTTGTTGTTGTTCAAATTTTTGGAGAAACTGTTGGAATTGATAAATCTGCGCGCGTGAGATTTACAGGAGAAACAATTAAGTTAAAAGTTTCTGCTGAAATGCTTGGTAGAGTTTTTTCAGGATTGGGAACTCCAATAGATGGGGGGCCAGAAGTAATTCCTGAGGATATTGTTGATGTCTCAGGAGCTGCGATTAATCCATATTCAAGATCGCATCCAGAGGATTTCATCCAAACAGGAATCTCTTCTATAGATGGGATGAACACTCTTGTGCGAGGACAAAAACTTCCAATATTTTCTGGAAGTGGTTTGCCGCACAATGATATGGCTCTGCAAGTAGCAAGGCAGGCAGTTGTTCCTGGGAAAGAGGAAGCGTTTGCAGTTGTTTTTGCTGCAATGGGAATTACAAATGAAGAGGCACAGCACTTTATTGCTGATTTTGAAAAAACAGGAGCACTTGAAAGAGCAGTTGTGTTTTTAAATCTTGCAAATGATCCTGCTGTTGAGCGCTTGATTACACCAAGGATGGCTTTAACTGCAGCAGAATTTTTAGCATACAAACAGGGAATGCATGTTCTTGTTATCCTAACAGACATGACAAATTATTGCGAGGCTTTGAGGGAGATTGGAGCTGCCAGAGAGGATATTCCTGGGAGAAGGGGATATCCTGGATACATGTACACAGATTTAGCAACTATTTATGAAAGAGCAGGAATTATACATGGAAAAAAAGGCTCTCTTACTCAGATGCCAATTCTTACAATGCCAGGGGATGATATTACGCACCCAATACCTGATTTAACTGGATATATTACAGAAGGGCAAATTGTTTTGGGAAGAGGATTTCATATGCAGGGGATTTATCCGGCTATTGATGTTCTCCCATGTTTGAGCAGGTTAATGAATTCAGGAATAGGAAAAGGAAAAACAAGAGAAGATCATAAAGCAGTTTCAAATCAATTATATGCGAGCTATGCAGAAGGTAGAGATTTAAGAGGGCTTGTTGCAATTGTTGGGGAGGAGGCACTAGCAGATAGAGATAGAATGTTCTTGAAATTTGCAGAAAGTTTTGAACAAAAATTTGTCAGGCAGGGAAAATATGAAAACAGAACAATTGAGCAAACTCTCGATTTAGGCTGGGATTTGCTCTCAGGTTTGCCAGTGGATGAGTTAACAAGAATTGAAACAGAAATGATACAGAAATATATGAGAAAAGAAAAAGGGGCAAAAGCAATTGAAGTTAAAAAATAATGCTTCGGAAAAAGTTTCCTCGCATTTTCCCCTGCGACATAGGTAAAGAAAATGGCTGATATAAAACCAACTAGATCTGAGCTAATAAATTTAAAGAAAAAAATTAAATTAGCCCAGATGGGGCATGATTTATTGAGAAGAAAAAAAGATGGTTTAGTTCAGGAGTTTTTCAGAATTTTGGAACTTGTGAGGGAGCAGAGAAAAACTTTAGTTAGAAATTACAGAGCTTCTATTAGTAAATTAGAGGTTGCGCGTGCATTGGAAGGAACAGCATCAATTGAATCAATTGCTTTTGCTTTAAAGGACGAGCCAGAGGTTGTCATTCATGGAAAAAGTATCATGGGTGTGAGAGTTCCGAAAATAGAAACAAAATTTGCCAAGAGGCCAATTTTAGAAAGAGGGTATGGGGTTATAGGAACTTCTTCATACACAGATGAATTAATTGAGAGTTGGGAAAATCTGCTTGAAATGGTTGTGAGAAGTGTTGAAACAGAAACTGCAATGAAAAGGCTTTTGCTTGAGATTGAAAAAACAAAAAGAAGGGTTTCTGCTCTGGAGTATGTTGTTATTCCAAACATGGAAGCGGCTGCAAGCTTTATTCGTTTAAGATTGGAGGAGATGGAAAGGGAAAATTTATTTAGATTAAAAAGGATTAAGAAGAAAAGAGGAGGGGTTGGTGGTTAGATGGCAGAGAATTGTCCTGTTTGTGGGGAGGAATTTAAAACAGGATTGGACGGAATAACAAAATGCAAGAACGGGCATGAGAAGAAGAAACAGCTTTCCCACTACACTTTTCCATTGGACGAGCCAGGCGGAAGTTATTACAAAAAAAGGCCTTACTAGAAAAGCTTTCCTTGTGAGAAGAGAATTGCAAAAACAATTGTTAATACAATAATTGTAATTATTGCAAGGGCAACTGTTCTGCTTCCGCTGTCTCTTGGCTCTATTGTAT
>JBBIPJ010000045.1:3920-5822 GCA_037442905.1 archaeon | reverse complement strand
TTGCATTATCAGAAACAATAAAACTCGGCGGCTGTGGAACAAATTCTCCAGGCAATAAACCATTTGCATGCGGATTTTGAAAAATAAAGATAAATAGAGCAATAAAAAAAATTAAAGCCGCGATGCTTTTTTCCATTTTAGCTCGATTTAATGCCAGAGTAATTTATAGCGCTGCGCAATTGCTGCAACTGCTATAATTACTACAATTCCAATAACATAGGGAACGTATTTTTCCAAATCAGATGAGAGTCCAAAAGGTTTTTCTTTTATAACTCGATATTTTCCTTCAATATTTACAATCTCATTTCCATCTATGTTTGTGCGCACTTCAATGTAATCAATTTTTTGCTGAGGAGTTGGATACGGATATGGCTCTGGGTAAGCTATAAGCCCTTCACTGGAAGCTATTTGTGTCAATTCAGAGATTGCTGCGCTTGTTTTTTGTGCACTTGCCCCTGAAACAGCGCTTTTAGAAATTGAATAAGCTCCGCCGGCAGATGCTACTCCTGCCAGCGGTGTTGCAAATTCGCTTCTCTGAATTTCTGTTTGTGTTGCTAATGGAAAATCAGGCTTTCCCTCAAATTTATACCCATATGGAGCAGAAACTCCAACTGTTAGAACTTCAATAGGAGCGTTTACATCTGTTATGGTTTTAAAGTCTAGATTGCCTTCTTTTTCTGCAACTTTAATTGCGCCTGGAACGCTGTATTTTATTGCAATTTTCCCTGCAGCTTCGTAGCTTGATTGTTTTATTTCATCATAATCTTTTGTTGTGTTGTTAAATACCTCAATTAATTCTGGAACTTTTTTCTCCGCTTCCTTTATGTTCAGCTCTTCAATTTTGTTTCTCGCTTCTTTTGAGTAGAAAGCTCCTCTGAGTGGAATTTTTACATAGGTTGAACCGCCTTTTACTTCTGTTTTAATATCCAAATTTGTGTCAAAATAATCGGATTTATAATAAACATTGCTTCTTACCCTTCCATCACATTGCGGCGGGTAGATTGTTGGGGATGTGGAGGAGGGTGAGCCAATTGCATATGGGTAATAGCAATCTTTTGAAAGATAAATTATCAAATCGCGTTTCTCAACCTGCTCCTTTACATACCAAATTGAAACATCGCTATAAGGAATTCGCAAAGTGATTTCATCAACAGCCTCGTCTCTTAAAGTTTCTGCATTCAGGCTCGCGACTAAAACTGCTTTTCCTTTTTCATCAAAAGTAATTGTGCTTGAAACATAATTGTACTGATAGGGGTATGTGATTGCAGCTTCGGCAGAAATTGCATTAACTAAAATTATGAACATTGCAATTCCGACAAAAGTATAAGTAAATAATTTTTTCATTTTTCCTCACTTAACTATTGTAAGCGCTCCTGCTGCGCGGGAATAGAAGTCAAGATAATAGACAACACTTTTGAAAGGGGCTAAAAGAGAAAGCAGATTAACTGAGAGCAAGAGCATATAAAATCCGATTAAAATTGCAATAGGAACTGTTGCAAAATAAGTCAAATCATAAACCTGATGCAAATAGCGCGCGAGCAAAATAATAGTAACAACTCCTGAGAAAACTGTCAGTGTTTTAAATATCATATCTCCTGCGCTTAAATTATTCAGGGCTGAAAGAACATACGCAGGAGCTGTTAAAAGAAGCATTATTGGCAAATAGCTCCACGAGATTGAAAGAACACTTAGGCATTTCTTAAAAGGAGATTTTACAAGCAAAACTTCCCTTCCACCAAACAAGCGCAAAAATACTGCAAGCAGAGGATAGGCAAAAGCAACTGTCAACCCATTTACAACTGCAGTTTTCCATGCATCATGCAAAATAAACATTTTGTCTGTTGAAAAAATTCCTCCGTAAATTCCACCAACCAAGGCTGAGAAAATTAGCAATATTGCTAC
>JBBIPJ010000045.1:2274-3899 GCA_037442905.1 archaeon | reverse complement strand
TAAAACCTGATTCACTTCTTGCTATCAAAAGCGCAACATTTCTTGGCCGCAATAACAAATCCGCAAGAGTTATTGTATGCCCGATTTCTTCTGTTTGTTTTTTCATTGCATAGAGAGAGTATTGGAAAGTATATAAACTCTTTTTAGACTTCAAATGAATTCGTAGTTATACAGCCGACACGTCTTTTACTGAGGTATAATCGGCTGGCGCTTATGAGGCAGCATTCGCCATAAAATTTGTGAAGCGAAGCTGCCTAAATTTCTACTTTTGTTTTTGCCAGCCTTCTAATAATGAAATTTAAATAGCCATTCATCTAAACGCTCTTGGAGTGGGGAATGAAAAAACCGCCTTCAATCATAGTTGCCTTAGATTTACCATTGCAAAAAGCCTCGCGGCTTGTCAGGGATTTGGAAAAAGTTGAAAATCAAATTGCTGCTTACAAAATTAGTTCTCTGCAAGTAATGGAATCTGGATTAAAACAGGCTGTGGCTGAATTAAGGCTTGCAACAACCCTCCCCTTAATTTATGACCATCAAAAAGGTGCAACTGATATTCCAGCAATAATTGAAAAGCAAGTTCAGGCTGTTTCAGAAGCAGGGGCAAATGCTTTTATTGCTGTTCCACATGGTGCTGGTTTAAAATCTTTGGAATCTTTTGTTCAGAGTTGTAAAAAATTTAAAATCGAGCCAATTGTTCTTTTGGAAATGTCTCATCCTGGAGCGAATGATTTTTTAAAAGAAAACATTACGGAGAAAATTTTTGAGTGCGCGGTTGAATTAGGAGCAAGCTATTTTGTTATGCCAGGAAACAAACCAGAAAAAATAAAAGAATACGACAAGCTACGAGCTACGAGCGACAAGCCAATTTATTTTTTAAGTCCAGGAATTGGCGCGCAGGGAGGAAAAGCAAAAGAGGCTGTTCAGGCAGGCTGCGATTTTCCAATTATAGGCAGAGCGATTTATGAATCTGAGAATCCTGCGAAAGAGGTTGAGAAAATTTACAAAGAATGTTTAGAGGGATATAGAAAGAGGTAGGTTGCAGCAATTTGCCGCAGGCAAATTGCGAGCTTGCCAAAATTTCAACGAAAATGAAACAGAAAAAAAAGAAATATATCAAACCGGTAAAAGTTGTAAAGGAATCCTTAGAAAGAATTCTCTGGAAAACAAAAGCTGTTCAGATAAACACACAGAAACAATTTGTTTTAGCCTCTGGAAAGTTAAGCCCAATTTATATTGATTGCAGAAAATTAATTTCATCTCCAAATGCAATGGATTTAATTGCGCAGCGAGCAAAAGAAGTTATTGAAAAGAATATTGGAAAAGTGGATGTTTTGGCAGGAGGAGAGACAGCAGGAATTCCATTTGCTGCTTGGATTGCGGCAAAACTTGGGATGGGAATGGTTTATGTGCGCAAGAGTACGAAGGGATATGGAACTGGAAAACAAATTGAAGGAGTTTTTGAGCACGGAGATAAAATTTTGCTTGTTGAGGATTTAATTACAGATGGAGAAAGCAAGATTGGATTTATTCAGGGGCTGAGGGGCTGCGGGGCTGAGATAAATGATTGCCTTGTTGTTTTTGACAGGGAGCAGGGCGGTTTTGAAAGTTTGGCAAAACAAAATGTG
>JBBIPJ010000045.1:0-2216 GCA_037442905.1 archaeon | reverse complement strand
ATATTACGCAGAAGGAGTTTGAGATTGTAAAGAATTATTTATAAGAGAAATGAGCGCCCCCGGAGCGATTTGAACGCTCGACCCTCTGGTTAACAGCCAGATGCTCTACCGCTGAGCTACAGGGGCAAATTTAATTTGGGCTTGACGGGTGCAGGGATAAATTGCAAGGGAATTAACCAACCCAAATTAAATTTAAATGCGGCTATAGGTTGTATAGTTTTATATTAATATATTTAGAATTAGAGATTCACCCCAAAATCTTCTTTAATAACATTCAAAGCAACTTGCGTATAAGTTCGCTCAATTCCTTCCATTGTTAAAACTGTTTTGATAAACTTGTTCATATCAGCAACATTTTTAAAGCGCGCAACAACAACTGAATCAAAGTCTCCTGTAACATCATAAACCCCGCAGACATTCGGATATTTTGCAATTTTTTCCTGAACAGACAAAAGCTGTTTTCCCCTTGCTTTCAGGCTTATAACTGCTGTGAGTTCAAGCCCGACTTTTTTAGCATCAATTACAGCGGAAAAATTTTTTATAATGCCCTGCTTCTGCAAATTTTTTAATCTGTTAATTACAGTTACGGTTGAGACCCCGATTTCTTTTGCCACTTCGCGCAGGGATTTTCGTGCATTCTCTGATAGGGCTCTTAGCAATTTTATATCTCTGTTATCTAATTCCATCTTACTGCATACACCAGCTTCCTTTTTTTATATCTGTTTGTTCTAAGTCCATATTTTGGCATAAAACTTTACTCTTTTTAAGCTTTTCGCTCAAATTTTTTAGTTTTGTTAAGAAAAAATGCAAAAAAGCTTTAATATTAATAATAGCTATGAGCTTTATGGTGGGTAACTTGGTTACAGCATTTGTATTCATAACAACAAGAACAGGAAAAGAAAAAGAAGTTCTAAATAAATTGCGCAAGGATGCCAGTGTGAAAGAAGCAACCACAGTTTATGGTGATTACGATATTGTTGCGAAAATAGAGGCTGAAAGTTTGGACAAGTTAAACGAATTCATAATAAAATATTTGCGCGGTTTGCCTGATGTTTCAAGCACAAACACACTTATTGGATTGTAAAAATAGAACAGAGAAAATTTTGGAGTGGTGATTATCGATGGGCACTGGAAAGTCTAAACCAAATGAAAAAGAGGTTTTGGAAAAACTAAAGGATAAGGATTTGCAATGGGTTAATCTGCAGTTTGTTGATTTAATTGGAGGATTGCAGCATATTACAATTCCAAAAGAGGGATTAGACGAGAGTAGCTTCAGGTTTGGAATTGGAAAATTAGATGGAAGTTCTATTAAAGGATTCAAAGAAATTCATGAGTCGGATATGGTTATGCGCCCAGATCCAAGCACATTTGCAATTTTGCCATGGTATAACAATGGGCACACAACCGCGCGCATGATAGTTGATGTGCATGAAGGCGGAACACATGAAAGATTCTCAAGAGACTCAAGATATGTTGCGCAGAAAGCTGCAAAAAAAGCAGCAGAGATGGGATATGACAAAACTTACTGGGGCCCTGAACTGGAATTTTTTGTTTTTGATTATGTAAAATTACTGCCAACTCCGGCTGCAGTAAGGGATTCATGGGCAGGATGCGGCTATGAAATAAAATCTGCTGAGAGTCCGTGGGAGCCTGACAATGGAAAGAACTTTCATATAAGATTTAAGGAAGGTTATTACCCTGCGCCGCCGCAGGACACTTTAGTTGATTTCAGAAATGAGGCTTGCAAAATTCTTATGGATTATTTTGGAATTGATTTGGATGCTCATCATCATGAGGTTGCAACTGCTGGGCAGGGGGAAATTAATATGAGATATGATGAGCTTGTGAATATGGCTGACAAAGTTGTTACTTACAAATACACTCTGAAAATGACAGCTTCTAAAATGGGAAAGATGTGCACATTCATGCCAAAGCCGATTTTCGGGGATAATGCTTCTGGGATGCACGTGCATCAGAGTTTATGGACAAGAGGGAAAAACACTTTCTATGATGCGAATGATAAATATGCAGAAGTTTCCCAGATTTGCAGGTATTATATTGGCGGGCTTTTAGAACATGCAAGAACGCTTTGCGCATTTACAAATCCAACAACAAATTCTTATAAAAGATTAGTACCGGGATTTGAAGCTCCTGTTAATCTTGCATATTCACAAAGAAACAGGAGTGCATCAATCAGAATTCCGATGTACTCATCG
>JBBIPJ010000044.1:0-5846 GCA_037442905.1 archaeon | reverse complement strand
TAGGCATCCAGCGTCCAGCTTCAAGCTTCTAGCCTTAATTTACTTCAAAAATAGATTAGCCTATATACTTTGTGCGCTCTTCCTCTTCCTTGACTTCCTCTTCGGCAGTTTCCTCTTCTTTCTTAACCATCTTGCGCATCATTCTCTCAAGCCCAACGCGGAATTTTTCTAATTCTTTTGCGCGCTTATCCAATTCGCCGAGAGGAATATCAATTTTTAAATGCTTGCTTAAAACAGAAATTACAGCCTCTGCTGCCTTTGCATCAATTAGCAAAGGATGCCCGGGGGTTTCTCCCATCAGGCAAACAGCATTTATACCTCTTAATTGTGATAGTCCAACTAATAATCCGCTTGCTCCGACAATTCCGCCTCTAAACTCTCCTTCTGCGCTCTTAAAGCTAACATTGTGTTTTTCAAATTCTTTTATGAGCTCTTCACCAGTCCCTGCTCCATAAACTTTTGGCTCTTTCAAAAGTCTTCCAGTTGCATAGCCTCCAATAGTAATAACATCTTTTACCTTAAACTGCTCTGCAACATCAAGAATTTTTGAACAAATTTCATATTGCCCTGTAATAGTTGCAGCCTGCGCCTCTCCAACAACAACAATTATGTCACGTTTTCCTTTTCCAGTTATTGCGAAAAAATTGTTTGTTATCATATCAATAGTTCCAGATGGATTAATCATTACTTGCGGAGGAAAATGAGGACTGTAAAGCTCTGCAAATTTTTTTCCTTTAAACTCTTTTACCAGATGCTCAGCAACCAATCTTCCAACCTGTCCGAATCCTGGCAAGCCCTCTATTAAAACAGGCTCTTTTAGCTTCGGCTTTTCACCAAAATATTTAATGAAAGTTTCCATCAGCGTCTCATATGAATTTTGAAATTTGTGAAGTTTGCCCAGGTTTTGAGTTTTGGGTTATGGGTTTTGAGTTCCGAACTCATAACTCATTACCCATAACCCATAACCCATAACCATTTTTTACGCACCACGCATAACGCATTACGCACCACCAATCACTAACTATTGCGCGGTTGTCAGTTTTCAGTCTCGTTTTACTGCCTACTGCCTACTGTTTACCGTAATTAAACCTCACTAAGCAATTGTCTCTTATATAATCTTCTATATTTTCCGTATTTATCTTCTGGAGAAAATTTTGCAGGCTCTGGATTTATTGTTTCAGCCCCGCAATTAGGACACTTTTTCTTTAAAGTGTAAATGGAACAATTTTTGCACTTTAAAATTTTAGCCATTTTGGTTCCCTACAAGCCTCACAAGCTTACGAGCCAATCTCTTACCTCACAACTTTCGCACTCCCCTGAGCTTTTGTAATTTCTGCTGTTACTTCTTTTGAGAATTTATCCAGAGTTTGCTCAGCAACTTTGTAATTCGGAGCTGTGATTTCTATTCTATATCTTGGCGCGCCAAGATATTTTACAGTCAATTCCGTATCTTTGCCCTTATGCGCCTTCAATGCTTTTGTTAGAGCACTTTTTATTACTTCAATTCCATTTGAGGCCTTGCTTGAGAGCTCAAGGTTTGCCTTGATTGTGACTCTTGGAATTTCAATATTTTCCTTTGCAATCTTTGCAAGCTCTTTTTTCCAGCTTTCGGGAATTTTTGCCTCTGCAAAAGCATTTTCATCCTCAGTAAGCGATTTTTGTAAAACTCCAAAAAGCGAATCAGATTTTTCATATAAACTATTGGTAATTTCACTAATTTTTTCCTTCTCTTTTAATCTTTCAGCCGCAAGCTCAACTAATTTTTTTGCCCTTTGCTCTCGTTTAAAATGCTCAAGGGTTTCTTTTCTCTGTGCGGACTTTACGCTTTTCAAGCTTAAATCAATGTGGCCCTTTTCTCTGTCTATGCGCAAAACTCTTAGAACAACTCTCTGCCCCTCCTTTACATAATCATTTATGTTTTTTATCCACTTGGCCGCAATTTCAGAAATATGAATCATTCCCTCGCAGCCAGGATATTCATCTAAACTTGCAAAAGCCCCATAATTCTGGACTTTTGTTATTGTTGCAACTACTAACTCATCCTCAGAAGGAAATGCAATCTGCTGTTTAGTCTGCGGGTTAGATGTCATAGAAAGTTAATAGAATATGGATAAGATTTTATATTTTACTATCTATTCCTTCATCTCAAACTTTTTAACTCTGTAAGCCTTTGTACGGGTTTCAGCATGCTTGCATTCTTTGCATCTGTATCTCAAATCCTGCCTTGGGGTTGGCTTTTTTCCCTCAGGCTTTGGCTTTGGAAAGCTTCCATAGCCGCGCATTTTTCTCTGAAAGCGGCGTTCTCCAATTGACATTGCTCTTTTTGCATGCTTTTTTACATGCTCAACAGTGTGGGGAGTGTGTTTCTTGCACCACTTGCAAAACATGTTTACTGTTTTAGGAATTTTCATTTTTTCTTTGAAATTTGTAATTGCTTGATGCTTCACAAAGGGTAGCTTCAATTGGTCAAGTGCTTCACTTGATAAGCAACTACCCTTTGTGTTGACGCCTAGGCATCCAGCGTCCAGCGTCAAGCTTCTAGCCTTAATTTATCTCAACTATATCACTAAAACTCTTTATAAATATTGTTAAACGATTTCAGCCTTTCCTTTATTCACAAATATATCTGCATTTTCTTTTGGGAGTTTTACAACCTCTCCGCTTTTAAACGGCCCGTAATCCTGCAAATCTGCGCCAACAATTTCAGGAACATCCTCAAGTATTTTTATTTTTACATATTCCTGTTTTTCCTCTTCTTCTTTTTCGCGCTCAATTATTTCCTCAATATCTGCAGGCTTTTCTTTTTTTACCTCTTTTAATTCAAACTTGTTTCCATCAATGTCAATCTGCTCGCGAAAATTTCCTATTGTTAAAACCAAAGTATCAAATAAAGCGCGCTCTTTTGTTGTCATTGCTTTTATTTCAGCCTTTTCTCTCAATCGAACTGTGCGCAAAGCCTGATTTAAAATTTTTTTCTCCCTCCTATCAATTATGTCCTCAAAAACGCTGCGAGCATTTCTAACCTCATTTACATCTGTTTTTGCAGCGCGCATAAAATATTCCTTTACTCCTGAATAAAATTCATCTGTTAGTTCAGCAAGATTTTCTGATTTCTTTTCTTTTCGCTGGACTTCTCTTAAAGTTTCAAATGTGACTATTGCCATTTTTTTCTTTGAAATTTTTGCGGTAAGCAGTATGCGGTATACGGTTTTCAGTTCAAACTGTTTACTGTCTACTGATTACCGATAACCATTCATTCGCACCACGCATTGCTCACCACCCGCAACTCATAACCCATAACCCTTTTAATATTTATCCTTTTGCTAAGTCATAAACGTCCACGTAGGAGCGCACTCGTGGCTTTCTAATTTTCCTTATTGTTTTTTTCGGAAGCGAGGCTCTGTATTTTCGCAGTGTGTAAGTTACAGGATTTTTGATTGTTGCGCAAAACGCATCAGGAGTGCAAACTCCATAGCCTTTGAAGTATCCCATATTGTTGCAATTCGGAGTCATCTGAGGCTTTCCGCGCCTGAACTGGCTTTCAAAACCAATCTTAACTAAATTCTCTCTCAGAGGCGGCCGATTTTTTTGATTCCAGCTTAATAAAAACTTTTCAATATCCTCTTTTTTCCATCCAATGTTGTGCAAAAATGTTGTCAGAGCAAAGACGCTTCTCTTTCTCCCATCCTCCAATCCGTGCAAAATATTATGCATGCAAGGAGGCCAGAGTTCAGACCCGATTGCAGTAATTGGAATTTTAAACTCCTCTGCTCCTAGAGAAATTTTTTCTCTTGCCTCCTTTTGCGCCCAGAAAATTGCTGCCTGCAAGAGCTCAACAGCCTCGTTTTCCCTTGCAATTTTTGCATCCAAAAATTTTTTCTCAACTTTTACATTTTGCGCTTTTGCTTTTTCCTTGTCAAAATTTTCAAGCTCGTCTTTTGAAACAGGAATACTTGACAGCCAGGTTTTTGGATGTAAAGAATATGGCATTCTAAACAAATGCCTTGCACTTATTATTGCAGAATCCAGAGTTAAAACTTTATCAGGATTCTCATCAAAAACCGCGCGCAAATCCTTATTTGCATAAAATTTTAAATATTCAATAATTGCCTTTGGGATTCTTGGAAAATCTTTTTCCACATGGGAAACATACATTATTTCCTCTGGAAAACTTTCAAATGGAACTCCGATATGAAATCCTCTGCTTCCAGAGAATTTAATTGAATAGCCTTTAATTTCAAATTGTTCCAGAGCTTCTGCAAAAATTTGCGCAGCTTTTCCAGCCTCTTTTAAACTTCTGTGGCAGTCAATGTCCAAAATTAAATCCCACCCTGTTCTTAATTCATCCAATTCGCTTTTTCTCATCTCTGTTCTCAATAGAAGTGGATTTTGCCAGCGTTCCACAGAGCAGTGAAAGCTTACAGCCCCCTGTTTAACCAATTGCTCAACATCCTTTTCATAAAAAATCGCATTTGGCCTTGTTCCGAAATTTCCGCTTGCCAAAGTTGGAACAACTTCTCTGTTCTCAGCTATGTCAAGCAGAGCCTTTTGTATGTCCTGTCTGGAATAGTAATCCAAAATTTGTTCCCTGTACATGCATTCTCCCACGATAAAAGTAATTCCTTAAGATTTATAGTTTTGCATAAAAAGTCTTATTAATAAGCAATTCATATCCAAAGTCGGAGGAGAAATGGTAAGTGTTTTAAAAAGAGACAAATCAACTGAGCCATTCAGTTCCAGCAAAATAATGAGGGGCTGCAGAAAGTCTGGCTGCACCACTACAGTTGCAAAAATAGTTGCTGCAAGAGCTAGAAAAAGGGCGTACAACAGAATTCCAACTACAAAAATTAGAAAAATCGTAATAGAGACAATAAGAAAGTATGATGCGCGCTCGGCAAAATCTTTTGCAAAGCACCATAAAAGAAGGTAATGTGTAAAATTTCTTGTATAGAACTCAATTATTCTAACTTATTTTCTCGAAGCGGTGCTTGAACTTTTCAAGAATCTTTGGCAAATTAGTGTACTCCATATCCTCTTCTCCCAATCTGTGCGGCTCAAAAGGCCCGTGCCTTCTCATATACTCAGCTATTTCCTGCGCTTGTTTTCTTGTGTAATCATAAGCTATATCAGCAAATAAATCCTGTGGCCCAACTAAGTTTCCATCCGAGATATTAAATCCTAGTGCAATTACTCTTGGAGGGCCGTCCAATCTTGAATTTCTTGCATCCAATTCAGAAACAGGCATTAAAGGTCCTCTGTGAGAGCCTCTCATCCATCCAGAAACTAAATGCGGAAATGCAAATGGTTCTAGCATTTCTCCAACTGAAGGAAAGCCTGCTTGCACACGTGCAGCAGCACACGGGTCATCTTTTCCAACATATTGGCCAGCAATCAATGCTAATTTATCTGTGCTCAAAACAGCAGAGATTTCGTTATCAATTCTTCTGTAAATTCTCTTAATCAAATAGTGCGCTGTGCTTCCAATCAGAGCTGTTAAATCATATGTTTCCTCAGGAGTGTTCAGCATAATTTTTTTGTTATCAACTATATCATGAACTTCAAAAGTAAATCCAGGATGCATTTTTGGATCTATAGTTAATCCTGGGGTGCAAAACGGATCTGCAAATGCTCTGTAAAATGGAAGGCTAAAAGCCCCTGGGTCTGTTTTATCAGCTGCGAAAACAATAATGCTTTCAGCTGGCCGCTCAACAAACTCCATTTCAGCAACACCCGGACCAAGCCCTTTTACATTTCCTGCAAAAGCATCTTTCAAAAGATCCTGTCCAGCTCCATATAATTTCATTTTTTTTGCGTTGCTTCCATTCATTCGTCAGTTTAGCTCTTTG
>JBBIPJ010000043.1:0-5856 GCA_037442905.1 archaeon | reverse complement strand
AAATCCTGATAATTTCAAAGAGATAACAAAGTTCTTGAAATATGGCGTTCCGCCTCATGCCGGTTGGGCAATAGGCTTAGATAGACTCACTCAGGTAATTTGTGGCCTGCAAAATGTTCGCGAAGCTGTTCTTTTCCCAAGGGATGTAAAACGTTTAACACCCTGAAAAAATTTAAATACCCTCAATTTTATACCTTTGAATCTCATGGCAGAATATGATGTAATCGTTGTCGGCTGCGGACCAGCAGGCGCAACCGCAGCTATGTACTTAGCCAATGCAGGGAAAAAAGTCTTGCTTGTTGACTTAACAAAATTTCCGCGAGATAAGATTTGTGGAGACGCTCAAGGAAGAAGGGCTGCAAATATAATGAAGGAACTCGGAATTTATGAGGAATATGTTAATCTTCCTGGACAGGGAATTTATGGAATAACTTTAAGCTCCCCAAACGGAACATCAATTGATTTAGATGTTGAGAGCAGGGATAATGTTGCACCCGGATTTACTCACAGGAGAATGGTTTTTGACAATTTTTTGTTCCAGAATGCAAAAGAAAGAGTAACTGAATTTAAAGTTTTAAAAGTTACAGAGCCTCTTATTGAAAATGGGTTTGTTAAAGGAGTTATTGGATTAAATGAAAAAGGAGAAAAAGAAATTTGCAGGGCAAAAATTGTTCTTGCTGCTGATGGAGCGAATAGCGTTTTTGCTGCAAAATTTGGATTGAACAAAAATCCGCTTAATCATTTTATTGTTGCACTGCGCGCATATTACAAAAATGTTGATGGAATGACTGATAGAATAGAGTTACACTTGCTCAAAAATTTAATCCCAGGCTACTTCTGGATATTTCCCTTGCCGAATAAAGAGGCAAATGTTGGCTTGGGAATGATTGTTGAGGACATGAATAAAAAGAAAATTAATTTGCAGGAAGTCCTACTCAAAGAAATAAAAGAAAACCCACTTTTTAAAGAGAGATTTAAAAACGCTGTTCTTGAAACTCCTCCCGGAATAAGAGGATGGAGCTTGCCAGTTGCATCTTATCATAGAAAATGTTATGGAAACGGATTCTTGCTCTTGGGAGATGCTGCATCTCTAATTGATCCTCTGAGCGGAGAAGGAGTTGGGAATGCAATGATATCTGGAAAAATTGCAGCTCAGGTTGCAATTGAAGCAATTGCTAAAAATGACTTTAGTGAAAAATTCCTGAAAAAATATGATAAAGACTTATGGGAAATAATCGAGCCAGAAATAAAAACCAATTATCGCGTGCAGAAGATGGCAAAAATGTTTCCAAGTCTGATTGATAAGCTCATTGTAAAAGCAAGCAGGGATGAGGAATTCAGAAAATTGCTTGAAAAACTTGTTCCATACGCAGGAAATCGCGAGGAATTGCTGAAAGAGGATTTCATAGATGAATTAAAGTCATTTGCCCTGCCCCTTTAAAGCTAACTCATTCTATAGCTGAAAAGTTAAAATAATTGTGCGTACTATTTCTACTGCTATGATAAAGAATCTAGAACTGCAGGGTTTCAAATCGTTTGATAGGAGAATATCGATTCCACTATCCAAGGGAATAACTGCTATTGTTGGCCCAAACGGGAGCGGAAAATCAAATATTGTTGATGCGTTTTGCTTTGTTCTTGGGAGAACTTCAGCTAAAAGCATGCGCGCAGACCGCTTAACACGCCTAATTTTCAATGGAGGAAAGAAAAAACAGCCTGCGCCTTTTTTGGAAGTTGCACTTGCGCTCGATAATTCCAATGGGAGGTTTGCAATTGATTCTGAGGAAGTAAAAATTACCCGCAGATTAACAAGGAATGGAACAATGACCTACAAAATAAATTCTGAAAAATGCACCCGCTCGCAATTGGTGGATATTCTTGCTCTCTCCAGATTAAACCCAGAGGGTTATAACATAATTCTGCAGGGTGATATCACAGCTTTCATAGACATGGACCCGATTCAAAGGCGCGGAATCATAGATGAGGTTTGTGGGATTGCTGAATATGATGCGAAAAAAATTGAAGCCCAAAAAGACCTTACAAGAGTTGAGGAAAACATCAAGGAAATTGTAATTATGATGTCCGAGCGCAAAAAGCACATTCAGGATTTAGCAAAAGAAAAAGAAGATGCTGAAAAATACCAGCTTTTTAAATCAGAGCTCTCAAAATTTGAGGCAAATCTTGCTTATTCAAAAACAAAGAAAATTGAAGCTGAGAGTTTGCAGATTACAAGTGAACTTAAAGAAAAAGAGGGAGAAGAGCAAGAAGTTTTGAAAAACCTACGCGCAGTTGAAAGCGGAATATCTAAAAAAGAGCGTGAATTAAATGAATTGGATAAACGCTTAATCCGTGAGGGCGGAGAGGAACAATTTAACATACGCGCTGAAATTGAAAACTTTAAAACAAGGGTTCAGGTTGCGGAGAGCAAAATTGCTTCAAAAAAAGCCGAGATTTCAGGCATTGATTCTATAATTTCAAGATTGCAGAGCATTGCAGAGGAGGAAGAGGATACAAAAGTTCTTACTTTAAAGCAGAACATAAAAGGAATACACGGAACTATTTCCAGCCTGTATAAAGTTGATGCAAAACACGCAGCAGCAATAGATTCTGCTATTGGTTCTCGCAGTAATTACATTGTCGTAGAAAATGAAAACGTTGCTATGGAATGTATCGAGTTTCTTAAAAAAAATCAAATCGGCCGCGCAACATTTTTGCCTCTAAGTTTAATTAAAGGACAGGAGTTAGAGCACTCTAAGGAAAAGGGAATTTTGGGACTGGCAATAAATTATGTAAAAGTTGATTCAAAATACAGAAAAATTTTTGAGTATGTTCTTGGGAATACCTATGTTGTTGAGGATTTGAGAAAAGTTAAGCCATTGCTCGGAAAATATAGGTTGGTTTCTTTAGAAGGAGATCTTGCTGATAAAAGCGGAGCAATTTCAGGAGGATACAAAAGATTGCAGCAATCAAAGGCGAGCACTGAAATTGAAAATTACATTCAGAAAAGGGACTCACTTTTGGATGAAATCGAGGCTCTTAAAATTGAAATCAATGACTTGAATCAACGTTTAAAATTTGCTTCTGAAAAAGAAACAAAATTTGGCACAGAATTCCAAGAACTGAGAACAATGCGCGATTTAATTGAAGGAGAGCTTGAAAAACTCAGAGGGCAGAGAGAGCAAATTTCTACTGAACACGATAGTGTTGTAAGAAAAGTCGGGGACTTAAGAGTTATAAAAGCAACTGTTGACCAGAGACTGGACGATGCAAGAATAAATCTAAAAAGATTTTCGCAGCAAAAATTTGAAGAGGTTGATGTTTCTCATACTGAAAGGCAGGTTGATGAGATAATGCGCAAAATTACTGCTCTTGAGCCTGTGAATATGAAGGCAATGCAGGAATACGAATTAGAAGTCCAAAGTTTCAAGGAGTTTGAAGAAAAATTTAACAAATTGCAAGAGGAAAGAAAATCGGTTTTGAACTTTATAGATGAGATTGAAAGCCGCAAAAAAGAGGTTTTCTTTGGAACATTTAACAAGGTTGCAGAGGAATTTTCAAAGATATTCCCTAAATTAAGCCCAGAAGGTGAGGCAAAATTAATTTTGGAAAAGCCAGACGATCCTTTAAACGGGGGAATGCTTGTTGAATCGCGTCCTGCTGGAAAAAAATTCCAGTCCTTAGAACTTTTAAGTGGCGGTGAAAAAGTTTTAACAGCTCTTGCGTTTCTTTTTGCCCTGCAAAGATACAAACCTGCTCCTCTTTATATTTTGGATGAAGTTGATGCTGCATTAGACCAGCATAACTCCTTGCGATTTGTTGAACTTTTGCGCGAAAATATTGGAGATGGGCAAATGCTGATAATTTCTCACAATCCTGCAGTTATTAAAAAAGTTGATAGGCTATTTGGAATGTCCATGACTGCAGATGAAACTTCAAGATTGGTTGGATTGGATCTGGCTGAATATCAGGCAGCACCAATTCCAAGGGCAGAGTAAGATGGATGAAATTGAAAAAGAATTTATTTCCGAGAAACCAACGCTTAACATAGAGCAAATACTGCAATCAGAACGTGCTTGGGAATACATTTTGCTTGATATTGTGAAATCTGAGGAGCTTGACCCTTGGGATATTGATATTACAAAATTAACCCAGACTTATTTAGATAGAATACAAAAAATGCGCGAGCTTGATTTAAGAATTCCTGCGCGAATTATTTTAGCAGCAGCAATTCTTTTGCGTTTGCAGTCTGAAGCTCTTTCATTAACTAAATCTGAGGAAGGTATGTTTGAAGAATTATTTGGCCAGGAAGAGGAAGTTCCTGCAGAGGAACCAGAGCTTGTTCCGCTTTTAGATTTAAGATTAACAAGAAAGCCCCTGCGAAAAATTACTCTAACAGATTTAATTGAGGTTCTTGAAAAAGCAATGGAAAAATCTCACAGGGAGCGTGCTCTACCATATCAAGTTGCGTTAAATCTGCCCGAGGTTGATATCTCTGAGTTAATCGAGACACTTTACAGAAAAATTTATTCCATGAAAGAGCAAAAAATTCCATTTAAAGTTTTGCTTCCTCAAAAAACAGCAAACCATGCTGTTGATACTTTTCTCCCTCTCCTACATTTGGCAAATGAGCAAAAAATAGATTTGGAGCAAGAGGGGATTTTTTCTGAACTTTTTATATTAAAGCAAAAACAAGAAGCAGGGGCTGCTTAAGATTCACTTGGAAGCTTTTCTTGGGCAGAAATGTAATATTTGCTGATAACAGATTCGCACCTATCCCTTGGCTTCCCTCTGTTTATTTTCTCAACAGGATATTTTATTTGTTGTACTCTTCTTTTCACAAGCTGTCTATTGTTATAAGCAGCGCACAAACTTCTCAAAGTTCCTGCAACCTCATCCCTATAGACATTAACAATAACCGGAACTCTGTAATGAGTACTAATTGATGCTCTAAATTTTGTTATTATTTCTCTATCAAATCTGTTCATCTCTTCAATAAAAACGTTAAATAAATTCTTCAACTTAAAGAAGCGAACTGGATCTGTTAATACTATATTTACAGATGGCGGGCCACCAAATATTCTTTCAACACTTTCATCGGCTGCTGCAGGCTCAAAAACTGCAATTAATTTTTTCATAATTTCAAGTTTTCTAATCCTTTTTACCATTTTAAACGGAACTCCATCGATCATTGCTGCAATTCTCTCTGCCTCTTGCTGGGCTTCGCTTGGCTTTGTTGAAATTCCAACAACCAAAAATCCCTCACTACTTATGTACATGCCGCGCAAACTTGCTCTCAAAAATCTTCTAAGAAAGCGTTTTTTATCTTTTACTCTTCCAGCAGCAATGTCTTTATAGATTTGAGCAAAAACTCCTTTTGGATTTATTAAGAGATTTGGGAAATTTTCATCACAGCATTTTTCAAGTACAAACCTTAAAAGCAATTTTGCCGCTTCAATCGCGTTTAAAATATCATCCCTTGTATCACTTTTTATCTTTTCCTCAAAAAAATTGCAGATATCGCTTATTTTTCTCCCCCCGATTCTTTTTTCTCCATGTAAATGAGCTATTTCAAAGAAGGGAAGGAAAGCATAAATACCAACATCGTAAATTTTTCCGCGAATTTTCTTATCGTTCCCAAAAATAAAACCAAATTTTTTTAATACATCCTCAGTTTTCAGATAACCATAAACCCATCCCCTCTCCTCTGGAGTTATATGGTAGACATACTTTCTGGGATGGGAATGCCAAAGCGGAATGTATACATATTCCTCTCTTAGCTTTTTAATTACCTCTCTAATTACTGGGGCTAAGAATTTGAACAGATCATACCAATCAACTTTTTCAATTGACATAAAA
>JBBIPJ010000042.1:4437-5865 GCA_037442905.1 archaeon | reverse complement strand
AACCCCTCTTGTTTCTTCTTTTATTTTTGTCAGCCTTGAAAATGTACTTCATTTTTACTCCCCACAGCCGACCTCCGCTTGAATGAAGTATAATCGGCTTCTTCGGAAGCAAAGCTCGTAAATGAACAAAGTCCCTTTACGCATGCGAAACCTTTGGTTTCGCATTGTCCTCGAATCTCACAAAGGAATAAAATTCCTTTGCGCACGCGAAATCAAAGATTTCGCGTTGTCTCGCTTGCGCTCGAAGATGGCGCTTATTAGCCCACATTCGCTCGAACAACATTTCTGTCGCTCGCGAAGTGGGCTGTATTTCTACTTCTATTTTTGTCTGAGGTGCCATCAAGATCCTATATATACGATTTTGCTTCCTTCCTGCGAAAATTTAAATCTCAATTCCTTATGCCCTTTTAAAGCCTCCCTTACTTTTTCCATTTTTTCCTCAGGCGCGTAAATTAAAACAAATCCCCCTCCGCCTGCGCCGCAAATCTTTCCTCCAACTGCGCCTGCCTTTCTTGCCTTTGCATACATTTCATCTATCACTTGATTTGATATTCCGCCAACTACATTCTTTTTCAACTCCCATCCTTTGTGCAAAAGTTCCCCAAATCTCTGAACCTCTCCATCGTGCAGGGCTGTTCGCATTTCAGCTGCAATATTGCACATTTTTGTCAGGAGTTCAAATTTTTCTTTTTCTCCTGTGACTTTTTTCTGGGCATTTAAAATTTCACTTGATTTTCTTGTGAGTCCAGTAAAAAATAAACTCGTGCTTTGCTCTAATTCTTCTTTAGCATCTTTTTTCATAATTACAGGGTCAACTTTTACAACCCCATCCGGCATGAATTGAATGTAATTAAATCCACCATAAGCAGCAATGTACTGGTCCTGCTTTCCAATTGGCTCTTTTAAAATATCAATTTCAATTTTGCAGGCTTCGCTTGCAAGTTTTTCAGAAGTTGTGTAATTTCCCTTGTAAGCATAGAGAGCATTTAACAATCCAACAGTGAAAGTGCTTGAGCTCCCCAATCCTGAGCCTTTTGTTGGAACATCTGCAATTGATGTAACCTCCACACCTTTAGTCACTCCTGTAAATTTCATTGCCTCGCGAAAAAGAGGGTGCTCCAATTTATCAGCGCTTTCAACATTCTCCGTTTTTGAATATTTTACGCGGATGTCATTTTCAAATTTCTTGTTGACTGTAATGTAAACATACTTATCAATAGCGGTGCTAATAACAGCTCCTGGCTGCTTGCTGTAGTATTCTTTCAAATCACTTCCCCCGCCTGCGAAACTTACTCTGAGCGGAGTTCTACTTATAATCATCTGCCCTCCTTTTTGCTTATGAATTCCTCAAATCTTTTCATTCTCTCTTTTGTCCCTATATCATAATATCTAGTTTTCGTTTCATATGCCAGCAGTTCTCCTTTTTCA
>JBBIPJ010000042.1:0-4401 GCA_037442905.1 archaeon | reverse complement strand
CTTTTGCACTCTGCATATAATCCAATACTGCTTTCTTAAAAAGAGCAACCCCTGCCCAGACATATTTTACTCTCTTATCCTTTCCATCCTTGCTATACAAAGTTACCTTTCCATTCGCAATTAAAGTATCATTCATTCTTTCCCAAGTTTCCTCTCCTGTATAAACAACAAGCATTCCTATTTTATCGCTCTCTGAAAACTTTTCATAAATATCCATGTAATCAATATCAAGATAAGTATCTCCATTCATAACAAAGAAAGCATCATCCAAATAAAAAGCAGCATTCTTTATTGCTCCTGCAGTTCCAAGTGGTGAGCTTTCAATAGAATGAATTATTTTAACCCCAAATTTTTTTCCATTTTTATAATAATCCTGAATTTTGTGTGCAAGATAACTGGAGCAGATAACAAAATCGTTCATTCCTTTTCCTTTTAAAAGCTCAATAACATAATCCAGAAATGGTTTGTCCTTTATCCTGATTAATGGCTTTGGAGTGGTATAAGTGAGAGGCCGCAATCTAGTGCCCAAACCACCGGCAAGAATCACAGCTTGCATTTACTTTCTCTTTCTTCTTTCAGATTTTTCATATTCCTCAAGTCTAAGCGCAACTTTTCTAACAAGTTCAGTCACTTCTTTATTTGTCTGCTGAAGGCGCACATAAACTTGGAAGATTAATCCAAAGGAGACTAAAAGTCCAAAAATCAAAAGAGTATCCAAAGCTCTTCTTGTGAAAAGTGCAAATATAAAATTAAAAAATGTTGGAGTGAGCGAAGCAATTACAAGCAAAAATGAAAATCCGCCCCATATCCAAAAATCGCGCCTTTTAAAATTTCCTTTTTTGTAAAGCATTCTTGAATAATAAAAAATAGCCCCTGCTAAAACAACTCCTAAAAACTGCAGCCATGAAAATGCGAACTCTGCCATTCTATCTTACATACCTCGCCTTTAGCCCAATTTTCTTTGCTATTAATCCAAACAGGATATGAATCCCGGATCTTATATTAGTACCTTTTGTTGCGCTTCTCTTTGTGTAAATAGCTTTAATCGGAACTTCCTTTATCCTAAATCCGTGCCCGCTTAGTTCATGCACTATTTCACTTGAAACCTCGTATCTATCGCTCACAATAAGAATTTTTTCAGCAGCTTCTCTTGTAAATGCTCTCAAGCCGCTTTGCGAATCTGTAATTTCTGTGCCTGTTAAAAAATTTGTTATTTTTGTAAGCGCAAAATTTCCAACCCTTTTTGTGAGAGGCATTAATTCCAAGTCCTCTTTTCTTAAAAATCTGCTCCCGATAACAGCATCTGCCCTATTTTTTAATATTGGCTCAATAAGATTTTTCACATCTTTTCCAGTATGCTGCAAATCCGCATCAAATGTAACAATTATATCAGCATCGCTTTTCCGAACAGCTGCGCTTATTCCCGTTGCCAGAGCTGCTCCCAATCCACGATTTATAACATGGGTTAAAACATGTGCTCCATATTTTTTTGCAAGCTCTCTTGTTCTATCTCTGCTTCCGTCGTTCACAACAAAAACAGGAGCACCTGAAAAATTTTTTCTAACATCGATTAAAGTAGGAGAAATAGTTTCCTCCTCATTATAAGCAGGAATAACAAACGCCAGTTTTGCCAATTTTTGTCTCATTTAATTAACTCCTTTATCCCATCTTTTAATGTTACCTTTGGTTTAAATTTTAACTCCTTTTTTATTTTCTCTATTGAAGCAAGGCTTCTTTTAATATCTCCTGTTCGCTGCTCGCTATATTTCACTTCAAAATTGTTCTTGCTCAATTGTTTTAAAACTTTTACTATTTCATTTACACTTGTCTCCTTTCCATTTGCTAGATTATACAAGTGGAACTTTTCATTTCCTTTTATTTTTGCATCCAGTAATTGCGAACAGCAAGAAACAACATCATGAACGCTCAAGAAATCGCGTGTTTGCTTCCCATCCCCGTAAACAGTTATTTTTCCAGAATTTTTTATCTCATTTATAAATTTGTAAATCACGCCTGCAGAGCCTTCCCCATATACATTGAAAATTCTCAGCGCAAAAGTTTCCAAATTAAAGTAATCCGAATAATATTTGCAGTATTGTTCAGCTGCATATTTTGATAATCCATAAGGAGAAATCGGATTAGGTGGAAAATCCTCTTTTATGGGAAATTTTTTTGTATCCCCATAAACAGCTGCTGAGCTAAAGAACACTACTCTTGGAACTCTATCCATATGTGCAGCGCGCAAAACATTCAGCGTCCCAAAAATGTTTATTTGTGCATCCTCAATCGGATTTCTTATTGAAGATGGAACATCTGACTGCGCAGCTAAATGATAAACAATATCTTTTCCAGCAGTTATTTTTTTTATAACATCAAAATTTCTAATATCCTCTTCCACATACTCAATTTTGTCTTTTACTTTCTGCAATCTGTTTACAGAAATTACTCTTGTGCTTGATAAATTGTCAATTACAGAAACCTCATGCCCCTGCCTGACTAGAGCATTAACTAAATGACTTCCTATAAATCCCGCACCTCCTGTTACTAAAGCTTTCATACTGCTAATGTAATTACTCCGAGCAATATTTCAATCCCCCAAATTAATGAGACTAGCTCCCACTCCCTAAGGGGCTTGAACTTTAAAATAGCTCTGCTCAGGGATAAATAGCTTTTGTTTCCGTTTTTTGGAGGAGTTAAAAACCCTGCTTTAATTTCTGTTGGCTTTGTCTGTGCACTTGAAAAAAATCCAAAAGTCACGAACTTTAACATGGCATCTAAAAAATGTGGGATAAAGAGAATTGCTAATTTGTAAAATGGCGCTCCAATTAAAGTTGAAGCAACTAAAACAGTTCCAATCGGCAGTGTTCCAACATCTCCTGGGAAAATTTTCGCAGGATATTTATTAAAAATTAAAAATCCAAGAAGCACAGCTGCATAAATAAACAAAATAATTTGTGTGCTCTGCACAGGAGTATTAATTGCAAGAAAAAAAAGCATTATAACTCCCATCCCACTTTCAAGCCCATTGAAGCCAGCGAGCATATTTGTCCAATTTGATGCAATTGTGACTGCAAAAAACAAAAATATTATTATAAATGGCTCAAGAGGAATTAAAAGCAAAAGTGGAATTGCTCCAAAGCTTGCAAGGATTAATTTTCTCCATGGTGCTAATTGAAGCAGATCATCTATCACGCCTATAGCTGCTTCTGCAAGGAATGCTAGTAAAATTATTGAAAAGACAAAAGAGTCTTTAAAAAAATACGCAGCTACCAATGAGATTGTAAAAGCAGCTGCTATCCCAACCCCGCCTATTTTTGGTTTTTTAGGCCGCTCTTTTTTATGCAAATCTTCTGATACTATCCCCAATATGTTCAATCTTCTTATCGCAAGTAATGTAAAAATAACACTCAGTAAAAATCCTAAAATAATTAATGCAATATCAACTATTTCCATAACTTAAACGAATTTTTTCAGAGCACTTTTTATTACTTGAATTGGGTCCTCCATCCTCCCAACCAATTTCGCAGCCTTTTCTCCCAATTTTTTCTTATAACTGCCATTTGTTTGAATAATCTCAAGAGCCTTTTTTGTTGCAATACTTGAATCAGCTTTTATCACCAATCCTTTTTTTACAGCATAATTCTCATACATTGTACTAAATGGCCTACAGCTTATTGTTGGGGTTCCTAATAAAGCAGATTCAAGGGTCATTGTTCCTCCTGAGCCGATAAAAATATCAGAGTAATGTAAAAGAGAAGGTCCATCTATCGCATGCTGGGGAATAAAAGCGCTTCCATTCAAAATTTGCGAAATTGTTTCCTCCTGTTCCCTATATCTTGGGAGAACAACAAAGGTTGCATCTATTTTTTCCATTAATTCATTTACAATTGGCAGTACTAAAGAGCCGCTTCCAGAAATCTTATTTGCAAGATAGGCTGCAAAAATTTCTTCTGTCCTAAAAGTAACAACTGGTTTTTCCTTTTCTATTTTTAGAAACTCTAAAACTTTTTCATCTGGCTTAAAATCCTTTAGCCAGGCAACAGGGTCTAAAGCATCGTACTGAATTATTTTTTCTTTTTGCACCCCATATTTTTGCCAGACCTCTTTTGGAATTAATTTTGGAGTTACAATTACATCTACGAGCGGAGCTGTTAAGCGTGCAACTGCCTCTGCCTCTGGGATATCATTAACGCAAACATGTGGGATTTTTAATCCAAATGCAACTCTTGATGCTTCTGGAGAGGAGAGAGAAACAAGCACATTTGGCTTTTCATCCTGTACCAATTCATTCAATCTTTCAGTTCTCTCTATGCTTGCTGTAAGCTTTCCATCTAAACTTCCCCCCCCGTGTTTTCCAACTAATTCTGCTTTTATTTCTTTTAATTCCAAAAGCTCATTTGT
>JBBIPJ010000041.1:3412-5945 GCA_037442905.1 archaeon | reverse complement strand
TCTGCTTCTGTAAATGCCAGCCTTGATTTTTCATTCTTGCCAAGCCGCGAGTGGGCTGGACTACATTGGTGGTATGCTCGCCTCTTTGCAATTTGCGAGCTCGCAACCCCCAAATAGGCCTATGGCTATTTTTCATTTTTGTAAAATGATTTTCTAACAAACTAAACCATTCTCCCCTGCTTCTATCAAATCTCCATATCCAGCCCTTGCTGCCCTATCCTGATAAGCAATTGCCGCTGTTGTATAGTGAACTGCAGCAAAATAATCTCCTGAATTATAACTTTCCTCAGCCATTTTTAGATATTCTCTGGAAATTAATTTTTGATTTTTTTCTAGAAAAGATTTTGCATACACTAAATCACAGAAAGCATAATTTTTAATCTGTGTACTAACCAATTTACATTGGTCAATTGCTTTAATATTATTTAGAATTTGTAATTTTAACCCAGAAATTCTTCCAAAGAAATCGTTGCCTGCATTTATTTCTCCAATTGTTATTTCTCCGCTCAGAGCTTCAAATTCATTTAAAGGAGAAAGCCGCATTAATTCCTTAACCTCTAGTAAATTGAAGCTCCTTGAAACTCTTTTTTTTAAAGTTTCCTGTTCTTCTCTTAAACCCTCTCCGCACATTACATCTGAACTTAATTCATACGAGCGCTGGGTTAATGAACAAGAGCTTTTTTGAGCCTCCAAGGTTTTGCAATTTCCCTGAAAAGAATTTATCTGATTTATGGCGCGCTCTTTGCTGGAATTTAATTCATTATAATACCAAAATCCTGTAAAGAAGACAAGAATAACAATAAGTGCTGCAATTAATCCATCCAAGTAAACTATTTCCTTTTTCATATAATTAATTAAAAGTGAGTGAGTTTAAATTGTTTCCCCCCCAGCCTGCGACATAAACGTTTTTGCGTCCTGAAATAGGCTGGCGCTTTGGACTACATTGGGTGCATTCACTCAAATATTTAAAATGCCACTCGTGAAGCACCCAAATAGGCCTAGCTTCTACTTCAATTTTTGCCTGAGGTGCCTTAGAAATGCGTTAATTTAAATTGTTTCTTTCCCAATAATTCATCCTCTTTATAACCCAGTGCATCCAGGACTCTGAAAGCAGCCGGGACAACTTGATGCTCAATATAATACTGTGGATCATAGTCACTTGGCTTTACATCCTCAAAAGGCTCTGCCCTATCGCTTATACTTCCCTTGCCTTTTGTTATAACAAAGCTGATTAAGGTACCCTCAACAATTGGCCTGCCTTTTTTCTGTGCTTTCATTGCAGCTTTTACATGCGGGCCGATTTGTTCATACTGTGATAATGGGCGAGTTATCTGTTCTAAGATTGCCAAATCCTCCAGTTTTACATTTCCCTCTTTTAAATCCTTGATTGTTTTCTTAATTAGTTGCATTGCTTTTTCAGGGTCCTTGTCCTTCAGAATTATACTTAAAACCTGCCGCTGAATTCTTTTTGCTAATTCACACCAATCTCTTCTTACAGTTTCAAATCCCCTTACCTCAATTTCCCCCTTGTAATCTATCAAAGCATATCGTTTTTTCGCGCCTTTTTCTCCTCTCTTTAAAGTTACAAAAATTCCACTTTCATACAAACCCCTGAATTCCAGCTCAATAATCCCAGGAAGCTTTTTATTTGTCTCCTCTGCAAAATCGTGCCCAATCTTTTTTAATTTTTCAATGCCACGCTCTTTTGAGTAGCCCGCCATTAAAGAATCTGTATCCCCATAAATAATTTCAAACCCGTCTTTCTTCGCAAAATCAACTACTTGAGTAATATAATGCCTTCCAAAGGCTGCTGCCGATTCGCCGCATTCCCTCCTGTACCACTTTGCCCCGAAATATGCAAAATATCCGTAAGTTGCATTTGCAATAATTTTTAAAGCACCCTGCATGTTATCCAATTCCTTGTACTCTTTCGAATCCTTTTTCACTTTTTTTAATTCTGCTTTTACTTTTTGGCGCTCTTTTAAAACATCCTCTAAATGCCTTGAAATAAATCCCCTGAATTTTGTGCAAAAATGATAATTTGTATCAGGAACTTTATTTTTAGATTTGCATTCTGAATGCGAGCAGTTAAAAGTTTCTGGGCTTATGTTGTGAGAAACAATAATTGTCGGATACAGGCTTCTGAAATCAAAAACAAGAACATTAGAATGAATTCCTGCTTTTGGTTCTATAACAATTGCTCCCCTATATTTAGGAACCTCCCTGCGCGCTTCAATCTCATCTGTATGCGGTCTGCTCGGCGCAATTACATTGTCTTGAAAAGCTTTGCGCAAGTAAAATACTTCTACTAATTGCGAGTACAAACTTCTTGAAGTATCAAAAGGCAGTTGCCCTGTCAATCTGGAAAGGGTGAAAATCTGTGGCATTAAATATTCTGCCAACATTAATGCAAGTTCAGAGTCCCACATAGAATATTCTGCAAGCCTTTCCATCTCGCTTTTCTTTTTCCAGATTTCCTGCATTTCTGTGTATTTTAGTTTCTTTTTTCCAACTCCTAGTAATTCAGAAGCAA
>JBBIPJ010000041.1:1722-3389 GCA_037442905.1 archaeon | reverse complement strand
AAACTTGAGCAAATGCTCAACAAAAACAAATAAATCTATGTGAACGCGGCCTCTTATCTTTGCACTTGTATCTCTTCCACGGCGAACAAAAATAACAGGGCTTGAATTTCTCCCCAATCTTAATTTAACTTTTAAATCATCCGCTCTATCGCGGAGCTTTGGAATATCAAATCCATCCCCATTATAATCAACTAGAAAATCAGGGTCTTTTTCTTTTATAATCTGTAAAAATTTCTCAAGCATTTCCTTTTCATCTTTTAAAACTTCAACATAATGCGGCTTTTTGTCCCAGTGCCAGGTTGTGAGAACTTTTTTATACCCATCATTTGCAGCAAGTGAAATCATAATTAGAAATTCTTTTCCCCTTTCCTCCAAGATTTCAATGTCATACGCCAAAATTCTTAATTGAGGCTCTTTCTCAGACTCAATTTGTTTTACAGAACTTGCATTTATTACTAAATCAACCTGAAACTGTTCATCAATTTTCGCCTCAGTGCCCTTAACTTTAACCCATTTTAACGGAATTAGATTGTTGTCAATCAAATATCGTTTGTAAAAAGGAATATCATACTCATAAGTCTCAAGCACATTCGGCAAATCCTTCACTAAATCTCTTGCTTCGGGAATTTTGTGCGGGTTGTTTATTTCTATCAGCAAAAATTTCCTGCTTTCCGCGCCCAGAATTCTATCAACAATATGAACCCTCTTTTCCCTTACCTCAATTTTTTCAAAATTTATTTTTTCTATTTCCTCTTTTACTTTTTTTACTTTTTCCTGGTCAGGATATGCATAAAAGTATGGCATAAATTCCTTATGCAAAACTAAAACTGATTTTCCCCTGTCTGTTTTTCCAAAAATTCTAATAACTGGCTTGCTGTCTTTTTCATCCAAATCATAGTCAATGTCAAGAATGAAAATGTTGTGCTCTTCCATAAAAATAGCCTAATTTATAAGTGGTTATTAGTCTTTTGCTTTAAATCAATTTCCACTTTATTCGCCGTATCTACTGGAGGACTTTTGATATTTTTCTACTAATCCTAAAATAAGTTTCTTAGGCTTCTCTGGCTCCATTAATCCAGGAAAGGTTATCTCTGCAACTGGTGAGCCAACACCTGCAGTCTGTATTCCCAAATCCCATATTCCAAAAGCTCTTTGAAGAATGCCTTGGGAAACAATGATATTAGTTATTTTATGAAAAGGAAGATTATGCTTAAATCGTGTAATAATCCCGCCTTCAAAAATTACATTCTTATTTGTTATTGTGTAGATATATGTTTTTCTTAAAAAGTAAAGATATGGAATGTGCAAAATGAAAATTATTACAAAAAAGTAAATGCTAGTCATAGCTAGGCTCCTCCATGCAACAGTACTTTTAGTAATTTGCCCAGTGAAAATCGTGTACCCATAATAGGTTATGAAAAAGAAAAATGAATATCCAAGTGAGCCCCCCAGCCCCTTCGTTGGTATCCAGTAATACCACAGTTTTTCATGTGGCTGACTCCTCCAAAGAATTTTTTCTTTTTCCATTGTTTTTGCGAATGATTTATTAATGTACATATTTACTATTTATATGTGGATATATCTGCCGGCTACGAAGCAATTCGTGCAAAAGTTTTTAATATTATTAGCGAGCGGGCTGATGAGGAACTTGGCAGACCATGTACATT
>JBBIPJ010000041.1:0-1642 GCA_037442905.1 archaeon | reverse complement strand
AACGGCAACATCAAAAAAGTTCATTTTGTTCATCAAACTTCCTGGGTATATCCCCCACTTAGTGGGACAAAAGAAGACTGGTATGTAGACTTTGAAACAAGATACGGTTCCTTTAAAGTAAAAGGATATGCTCCCAAAAATTTCAATGAAAATAAGCATGCCTGTTATTACTACCTTGTTGAGGGTCGAGACGAAATTGGTACAACTTTTAAAGAAATATCTGTTAGAAGGGTATCTGACGCACCACTAGAAAAACAATCAAATGTGCAGCGTAAACATCATCGGTACGAACGTATGGACGTTTATTTCTAATTTTTTTAACTTTGAAATTTTTCCTAGAATCCCTTTTACTTCTACTTCTATTTTTGACTGAGGTGCCTTCATGGGTTTTTAAGATGGGGGAGCCAGGATTTGAACCTGGAACCACTACCGCCCGAGGGTAGCATCATACCAAATTAGACCACTCCCCCTTTTAAATCTAATCAGCGCGTAATTTCAGCCCTTTTCACAATCTCATACAATTCCTTTGCCTTTCCTTTTTCAAAATGTTTTCTAACAGGGGCTAAAATTTCATCCAGAGCCTCTGCTGTTCCTTTTTTCAAATCAGCAGGGTGCAGTTTTCCTTCTCTGTAAATGTGTTCAAGTTCTTTGTAACTATTTAATTCCAGATTCCCGCCGAATTTTGCAGGACGCTCAATTGTTCGCGAATTAAATTTTCTAAATATGATATATCTCCAAATTTCCAAAAGTGGATTTCCCTCAACTATTTTTTCAGGGCAGAAAGCCCCATTTATTTTATTTTCAATTTCTTTTTTTGAATCATGGATGAAAATAGCACTTTCTACTTTTGATTTGCTCATCTTAACATCAGCAGGCCCCATTCTTCCGCCCTTGGCGCCTTGCAATCCAAGCAACAGATGATGATGAATAGCAACAGGAGTATCTTTTTTTAATTTATGCGCAATCTCCCTGCTCAGCATAGTTGCTCTTCTCTGGTCCATTCCAAGCTGCAAAATATCCGCATTAAAATAAAAAGGATCAAAAGCCTGCATCATTGGATACAGAAGCCATGCCATTGATTGCATTTCACTCTCAGCCCGCCCCATTATAGTTGCAGCTCTTGCAGCGCGCGAATATGTTGTATGCATCGCTACTTCAATAACACCCTTCCAATATTCCCTATCTTTTGCAGCATCACTCGTCCACAAGACCTTCAACTTTTTCGTATCAACCCCGCATGCTTTCCAGCCCTCAATCATGTATTCGCCTGCCTTCTTGATTAAATTCAAATCTCCACCCATCTTATCATTAATCCAGCCAAACCAGTCCGCAATCCAGAGAATAAATCCAACTTTCGCCTCAAACAAATCCTGAATCTTAATCGCGCGCAGAATTCCAGAGCCTAAGTGCAAAAGTCCTGAAGGCTCAAAACCATCATAAGCAAATGGCTTGTCTTTTGTTTGCAATAATTTTCTCAAATCCTCTTGTGTAATTACTTCTTCTATTGGCTCGCGTGTGATTAATTCAATTCGCTTTTCCAAATCCATAGAGAAGAAGAAGCTTTTAATCCTATTAAAACTTTCTAAACACAATGAGTAGGCTGGGTAGCTATAATATTTGATAGCTCATAAACCTACTCATT
>JBBIPJ010000040.1:0-6474 GCA_037442905.1 archaeon | reverse complement strand
CAAATCGAGCCTCAGAGTGAAATGGAAACTCTATTTTTCAGAGAAAAGCCAGCGCGGCTTTTAGTTTACATTAAGCGAGACCAAAAAGCATATGCAAGCACACTTGCAAAAAAAATTGATTGCACATATGCGCACACAGTAAAACTCCTGGATAGAATGCAACAAATGGGCTTAGTGAATTTTGATAAATCTGGAAGAATAAAATACATCACATTAACTCCGCACGGAATTGAGCTTGCCGAACAGTTTGACACGCTGATTTTTAGAAAACTGAATGGAAGGAAATAATAAATAAGCAAAAAACCACACTTTTTCTATGTACAAGCAGGAAGTGCGTGCTGCAGAAGCATTTATTGAAAAATCTGAGTTTGGAGTATTATTGCGCGAAGTTGTGAAGTATATTTCAGAACAATTTAATATAGAAAATATCTCTTCCCAAAACCCAGAAACTGCACAGCTTTATGTCGCACTAGTAAGATTGTGCAGAAAACATGCAAAATCACTAATATGGAAAAATTATGCCAGAGCACTCTTACAATTTAGAGGAGGGGCTGGCTCACTATTTTTAAGTGCTAAAGGAGCCGGCGACTACGAACGCAATGTTTTGTCGCCGCACATAACTAATAAAACGCAACTGACAGCAAAAAGCCAAATTGCTGCTCTTGCAAGGATTTTCTTTGAAATAGAAAATGTTTTTGAAAGAATGCTGAAAGAACAAGATGTTTCAAAAGGATGCGGTTATAGGATTTTAAAATTTTTATACAGCTCAGACAGGCCACTTACTACTAAAGAAATTATGGCGGAATTTGATTATTCCCGCCTTTCCAAACACGAAAAGTACGAAGATAGCATGATAAATCCACTCAAACAAATTGGTCTTATACTAAAACAAGACGAAAAATTCCAATTAAGCAGCAAGGCAAGAGACGCTTTTAATTTAATGAAAGAAAAAAGAGAGGAAATGCGCAAATTTAAATACAGAATTAAATGGTTTTATCCATTTGAAAAATGAAAAAATTTTTAATATTTTTAATTTACTGTTCAATACCATTTTACTGCACCAAAATCCCAAAAACCAGAATAAATAATAACAAGCAGTAATACTTTTTTATTCATATGGCTAGTCCTATTGAAGAATTGGAAAAAGAAATTCTTAAAATAAAGCACTGGAACGCAGATTTAGTCATTTCTATGATACTAAGGTTGCACAAGCTCGAATATGATTTAAGCGATTCAAATGTGAGGAAAAGAGTTTTAAAATTGCGCGCTGCTGCAAAAAGTTATTTTGGCTCTTGGCCAAAGGCAATAGATGCCGCCGGTCTTGATTACAGTGAAATTCTGAGGCTAGAACACTGGGATAAGGAAAGAGTTCTCTCAGAACTGGCAACCCTTAATGAGGCGGGCTTTGATCTAAATCCTTCAAATATACTAAAAAAATATAATGCACTTTATTCAGCTGCCCAAAAATATTTTGAAGGCGGCTACAGAGAAGCCGTGGAAACTCTCGATCTTAGATATGAGCATGTTTTAAAAGTAAAGCTCTGGAGTAAAGAAAAAGTTATTGACGCTATAAGGAGGTTGCACTCGAGAAATGTTGACCTCAGCCGATCAAATATAGAGGGGGAGTACCCAAAATTGTACTATGCAGGGCGGTATCATTTTGATTCTTGGAAACATGCTATAGCAGCTGCCGGTTTTGATTATGGCGAGATTTTAAAAGTTAGACAGTGGAATGAAGAAAAAGTAATTTCTGAAATACAAAGACTGTTCAGGGCTGGCAAGGATATAAGCTATTCCAGCGTCAATGCTAAATACCCCTATCTTATTGGGGCTGCGCGAAGAATTTTTAAGTTAAGAGGTGGCTATGGCGGCGCGGTTCAAGCTGCCGGAATTGACTATAATGATATTTTAAAACACATAAAATGGAACAGAGAAAAGACTCTTACTGAGCTAAAGGCACTGATTGATGCAGGTATAGATGCCAGTCCTGCAAACTTGCAGACTAATTATAGGGGGCTCTATAAAGCTATACTAAAACACGTGGGACATCTAAACGAAGCCTATGAAATCTTAGGCGTTTCTAAAATTGTCAAACAAAAGGAGGTCGATACTTGGAAAGCAAAAACTCAATTGGCAGTGATGAAAATCCGGAAAATCCAGCTAGTGCTAACACCGCTTTTATTAAGAAGGAGTGGCCCAATGAACTATTCCTATCCGCCGTACCCACAAAATATTCTGCAATTCTCTTTTGCAATTGCTTCTGAGCTTAAGAATAAGCCATACCGCCAGGAACTAAGAGAATTAAAATTAAAAGAGATTCCAGCCCCAACAATTACTAGATATTTAGTAATATTGGCTGTCCTAGGAGAGTTAGTAGAGCAAAGAATTGGCTATGGTAAGATAGTTTCACTACTGAGTAAAAGAGCAAGGGCAGAAGCAGATTTAAAAACTATGGCTGAGTGGTTTAAGTTGAGGCAAGAGCTTATAGAATTACTGGAACTCATCAATTACAAAACATATATTTCAATAATTGAGCGCTATTTCAAACCAACTTGGGAGGCACGTTTTAAAATATTTGAAGAAGAATTCAAAAAGGAAGTGAGAGATTTGCAAAACTTTGAAAATTCCAAAAATGATTTAATCATATTCATTAAAAGCAGCCCAATTTTATGGTCAAATCTCATGCTTGAAACGATTTATTTTCTTAGAAAATTTCTTAGACCCTCTTAATACTGTAATACTGCACTAAAATCCTCCAAACCCCAAGAAATCCCATTTTTTACCGCGTGGAGTTGCCCACAGCACTCAAAAAAATGCCTTAATATTGATATAATAAACCGGTTATGGGTTATGAGTTTTGGGTTTTGAGTAAAAGTTTACTGCTATGATAAGATTTATAACTTTCAAAAAATAACCTATTTCCATGCCTGAAATTGAGAAAAAATCCCCACCAAGCAGAGGAATCCCAAGCAAGGAAAGCTTGTGGCTAGAGGACATAAGAAAATTAAGAGACGACTGGAAATACCACCAAAATGTCCGGCTTGAATTAGATCAAATCCTGCACATAATTTTCCCAAAGAAATACCAGGAAAAATATTATGAAACAGCGCTTAAATTTATGCAATCCTTACTGGCAAAGCAAGTTATGCGCGGCGCTGACCTTGGCGAGTTTCTCAGGGCTCACAATTACTCAAAAGCAACCTTTTACAACATTATTCTGCCGCGTTTAAAAAGAGTGGGCATGATAACAACAGAAAGAGAAGCCTTTACAGAACAGGCTTCTGAGCGCAAGTTTTACAGAAAAATTGTGAGGCCCAGCACGCAGTTCAGCATATTCTTTGCGCACCTAGCGCGCGAATTTGAAAGCATAGTTGAAACTGCAAAAGCCCGTTCCAACACACCAAAACCTTAATAATCACTTCGCACATTTTCACAAAACCATGACTGAAGAAGAAAACCAATCCGGATACGGAATTGCCTTTGATGACAGGGGAACAATTTATATCGGATATGCTTACCGCGTTCAAAAGGAAATAGATGAAACAATAGTAGGCTGGGAAAACCAGATAGTTGCGCTTGAGATTGTTGCCTGGGACAAGGAGAAGAATGAGCCACGTTTTAGGCAGAGAACAATGGGCGCAATTGTTGCTCCGCTAATTCACTGGGAAAAATTTGAAAATTTAAATGAATTTTTGAAAAAATACAATGAGCACAAACCTGATTTTGTAAGAGTTTTAAAGCAGGCAAGCTTGCAGGGATTATAAAACAGCCGATCTCCGCCTTTGTAAAGTATAATCGGCTGGCGCTCATGAGGCCACATTCGCCTTACAATTTTTGAAGCGAAGTGGCCTAAGTTTCTACTTTTATTTGTGTCTGAGGTGCCTTTTTAAAATTGTGAGACTTAGAATTTATATACTTGAGTATATAGTTCAAAATTTCCAGCTAAACCGCCTTCATTCTAAGTTTTTTCTGCGCACGCATTCTTCTTCTCATGCGTTTCTTTTCCCATTTCCAGCGCATCTTTCCGTGCTTTTTCCACTTTTTCTTGCGGGTTTTCATCTTACGAAGCGATATATTATTTAATTTATATAACTTCTGCTCCTATAGGCCTTGTGTAAAAAGTAAAACATGGCTCGCAGCTTGCGGCTTGCAGTCATTTCTTTGAAATTTGTTAAGTTTGAAGTTTGAGGTTCGAAGTTTTTAATTCATACCTCTAACGTCAAACTTCAAACCTCTAGCCTTAATTTACTTCAACTGCGAGCTACAAGCTGCAAGCAAAAAAGAATAATGACTTAATACACAAGCCGGCTCCTATAAAGGCCAGCCTTGATTTAGAAGCAGCGCGCGCAACAAAAATTTTAGCCCACAGCCGCCTGTGTAAAAAATTCCTTCAAAATCAATATGCATCGCCATATCAAGCTCCCGAGTTTTTGCTGTGTGATATAGCCTCCGCAGCCATTTCCCAAAAGCCCTGAATAAAAATGTGAGAGATAGAATTTCTATACTTTAAAATATATTTTTGAAAACTACTTTTTGATACTATAATAAACTTCCCTTCCCTTTCTTTTTTGTTCAACTATATTATATTTTGTCAATTCGCTCAATCTCATCGCAGCATACTGCCTTGAAATTTTCAATTCCCTTGCAACTTCTGCAGCGCGCATTTTTCTTTTTGTAATTAGCTGAACAATTTTTTTATCAATATCTAACATTTCCAATTCTCTATCAGTCTCTTCTCTTATTCTTTCTAACTGCGCTTTTTTCTCCTCCAGATATTTCTTAAACTCTAAAAAATCGCTTTTTGTTGTTTGCTGTTCCATGATTTTATGATGGTCCTCTCTCAGCCCCCTGAATCCGCTTAGCAATGTCGATTGAATTTCCTCAACATCTCGCTGGACATTTGTCAACTGCTTGCTAAAACTTATTACAGGATCTTCCAATCCACTACCTTCTTCTCTTGCAGCTCTCTTTTTTTCTTTCGGCTTTTGAATAGCCCGCTGCATAGTGGTTTTGCGCTTCTTTTTTCTTCCTGTTAAAAAATCCCAGAATGCCATTTTCTTGTCTAATATGTAAATGACATGTCAACTATATAAATGTTATGTCAATTGACAAGTTGACATATAGTTTACTATTAGCCTATACATATCGATTTTATGTCTTTTACTATTCTTGGCATTTTTGCTTTAGCGCATTTTTCAAAAAATTTTTATTAAAAAATTTGCAAAAAGTGAGGGAAAGCAGTATAGCGTGCCACTATGAAATAGGTATTAAAAAATGAAATGTGAGAGATAGGAGTTTATTATTATGATAAAAATAGAGCGATACGTATCGATTTTAAAACTGTGCATAGCGATTTTTGCTCAACAAATTTCCCTCTATTCGAAAAATTTTTCCTAAGAATTGTTCGCAAACCCATATGTTTGTATGTGCATGGGAAGTTAATTTTGAAAATTTCAGCTCTGAATTTTCTTTTGCCAGGGCTAAAAAAGGAATTATCTGATCTAAGGAGTGAAAATCAATTGTTGCTCCTGATTTAAAGTCCTCAACAAGCATTTGGGAGGCTTCTTTTCCAACAATTTCTGCCTTTAATTTTTGTTCCCCGATTTTTGCAGATCCTAAAATTGCGCCTTTCTGAGTTGTGAGATTCAGAGTAATAGCACTTCCTGTGCTTTCAGCCTCAAAATATTCTGTTTTTATGTCTGGTGAGACTTGCAGCTTATTGAAAATTTCTCCGCGCGCTGAAATTTTCTGCCGCTCTGCAACTTTTTTATCTTGCAAATGTTTGCTTGCAACTGATACCCCATTAACCGAATAGATTTTTCCCTGCTCAATTAAACTTAATCCTTTCAACTCATTTACCGGCTGAAAAATTGCATTTACTTTAGCTCCGCCTTTTGGGTAAAACCCATGTCTCTCTATTTCTAATTCAATTTTATACCCAATTTTTTCAAGGATTTTATAAAAAACATTGCTCACAAAATCGATAGGCGGCGCCCACTTTCCATATGTTGCCCCTCCGCGAATCTCAACTTTTACTTTTTTCCCAGCTTTCAAAGCTGCTATTTGCAGAACTTGCAAAACCAACCCTATACTTCCGGCAGTTTCAATATCAATTTTTACTTTATCAGAAAAATTTTTTTCAGGGTAAAAAGAGATTTCTGTTGAGCCTAATTCAGCTCCTGTAATTTTTCCCCCACAGAGCTCAGCTGCCGCCTTGATTCCCTGCAAATGCTGTACTTTTAAGCCAGGCTGTGGGCGATTTTTTCTTATATTATAGATATGAATTGGCCGCTGTGTGCAAACACTCAACCCAACTGCAGTTCTTACTATGCTTCCTCCGCCCTCCCCATAGCTGCCATCAATTTCTAACATACTCTCACAAACTCTCTATTAAATAATATTATATATTTGTACCCCCTCTCGCCAGGCCGCGAGCACAAAGGGCAGGTTTGCCCACTATTAAATTTAACCCAT
>JBBIPJ010000039.1:3150-6936 GCA_037442905.1 archaeon | reverse complement strand
TTTGTTCAAATGCGCAGTCGCATGCTCAATTATTTCTTTTACAATATTTTTGCCAGCAGAATAAGGAGGGTTTGAAACAATTATGTCAAATTTTTGGGGACTCGGGACTCGGGACTCGGGATGCGGTTTGAGAGGTTCGTATAAATTTCCCTGCAAAACTTTTATCTGATTCTGCAAATTATATTTTGCAACATTTTTTCTTGCAAGAAAAACCGCGCGCTCGCTCGAATCAATCATTGTTATACTTAAATCAGGGAAAAAATTCGCAGCAACTATTCCAACAACACCATAGCCGCATCCCAAATCCAGAAGTGTTCTGGCTTTTTCAGATATTTGCATCCCCTCTGCAAGACAAAGCGCACCTTTATCCACGCGCCGCCATGAAAAAACAGGTGGGGAAGTATAGAAGTCAAACTCTTTCTGCCTGATAATGGCTTGTATCAGCCCAAGCTGGAGTGGGATATCTGTCTTTTCTTTAAAATAATGTTCAGCCATGGAAAAGTTATTTAAGCCAGCAGATATTTAAATTGCTCGTGGAATTCAAACTGCATTTGGAAAAGGAAAAACTCCTCGAACTAGTTTTCATCATAATTATTCTGCTCGCAGTTTTAATTGCTTCATTTGGAAAAGTTTTGCTCGCCGGAATTTTTGGATTTTTAAGCATTTTAGCTGTAGGAGTATTTTTTGTTTTAATAGTAAAAGATTGAAAATTCCGGGCAAACTATTTATATACGCGATATTTACGCTAACAGGATTCAAATGCCGTATCATTATGCTCCGATTGCAGGCGCAGCATTTGGCGCAGTGTTTTTTGTAATTTTTATTTTCGCATTTATTATCCTTTGGTTTGTGGGAATGATATGGGCAATAATTGATATAATTAGGGCAAAAAATGAGGGCGATAATTGGAAAGTAATTTGGATTTTAGTTGTTGTTCTTCTAGGAATTATCGGAGTTGGAAGAAAGGACAGGATTCCGCCAGAAGGGCGAACCCCTCCTGCACCACCAAAAAGGGCTGCAAAATCAAATCCAAAAGCTGTTAAGTATATTAAACAACAGCGCGCAGAAGGATATACAACTTCGGAAATCAGGCAAGCACTTAAAGAAGCCGGATATACAAGTGAAGAGATTGAGGCTTCATTAAAACAGGCAAAAGGAGGTTAGGCGAAATAAATTAAGTTTGTAGTAAGTAGTTTGTGGTGAGTGGTGCGAATAAATGGTTATGGGTTATGGGTAATGAGTTATGAGTTCGGAACTCAAAACCCATAACCCAAAACTCACCACTCAAAACCTCACAAACTTCACAAATTTCAAGGAAAAAATGGAATTTAAAGACTGGATAGAACTCTGGTTTAATGCAGTTCGCCATCCGAGAAGTACTTTTAAGAAATGGAAAAGTCGCGCGAACTATGAGGATGGAGCTGTAAATATAATTAGCAGTGTTGTAATAGGCCAGGTGCTCACTGCTGTGAGTATTTGGTTGTTGGCTTTTGCAATAACTGGTTTGTTGGGAATAAATATTGATGATTTAATTGCAGGGAGTCAGCAAAGGGGCATTTTTAGCACAGCTTCCGCAGATCTAACTTTTGTTCCTCTTAATATAGTTATTAATTTTGTTATTGCTCTTGCAATTGGATTGGGTAGCTGGTTTATTTTTGGTTGGATTGCGTATAAAGTTTCACACTGGCTTAATGGAAAAGGAGAATTAAAAACACAACTTTATTTGGTTTCACTCTATACGCCTGCATTTGCAGTTTTGTGGTGGTTTCCAACAGTTTTTATGAATGCTGGATTATTTTTTGGGATAGCATCAAAGAATTTTTTAGCAATGTTTGGAGGATTGGGGGTGTCAATAATACTGCTTATCTTAGTTTTTATCTATCAGATTTGCTGTTTTGTATATGCACTTGTTGAAACACACAATTACTCAGCAGGAACAGGAGTTGGAGTCTGTGCACTTAGCAGTCTTATTATTGGGGCAATAGTTTTTGGAATAATAATTGTTGGGATTTTAGTGGGCTTTGCATTTTTTAGTCCCATTCCTTATTTTAAATAGCGTGGATATGTGTCTGGAGAAATCAAAACCCTTTCAGTTTTAACAGCAATTCCTTTTTTTGCATCTAAAATTTCTTCAGAATCCATAAGTGCAGTGCCAAGCATAACAGCTTCGCCCTTTTGAGTAAAAACTGCAATTAATTCATTTCTTTTAATTGCAGGAGATAGTTTTAAAATTCCCGGAACTGCCAATTGCGCGCCATGTGCAAGCGAATGCACTGCTTTGTCTGAAATAATAATTTTTTTTAAATGGGTTAAACCTCTTTCTAATGGTAAAACTGCACGGCGCAAATATTTTTCCTCCCCGCTTTCTTTCCAAATTGCAAAAGCATCCATCAGTTCATGCAAGCTTACTATACTTGCTTCACTAAAAGGTCCTGTTTTTGTTCTCCGCAATTGTTGCATATGCGCCCCAACTCCAAGTGCTAATCCAATATCATGACAAAGCCTTCTGATATAAGTCCCGGATTCGCAGGAAACTTTAAACAAAATATCCTTTCCTGATTTTTCTATTAATTTAATTGAATAAATTTCCCTAATTCTTAAAATTCTTTTGACAGCGGCTTTTACAGGCGGGGTTTGGAAAATTTTTCCGGTAAATTCCTTGAAAAAATTTCGCAGCTCGGATAGTTTGGCATTTTCATGCAAACGCATTAAACAGACATATTCTTTTGGGGCTTCTAATAGTGCCTTTAAAATTTTTGTCCCCTCGTTTAATCCGACAACAAAAACGCCGCTCACTCCAGGATCTAGAGTTCCTGCATGCCCTGCGCTTTTTACATTTAAAATTTTTTTAATATATTCTGTAATTTGAAATGAAGTTGGGCCAGCAGGCTTGTCAACATTAACAATTCCTGTGCTAAAAAGTTCCTCAATTGTGCGCTCCTCAGGCTTTTTGCCATAATTCGGATCTGAATTTTCCTCATGCTTGATAATTAATTTTTCTTCCATAGAAATAGAAAAGGAGAGCTAATAAATAAGTTTGCGGTTGTCGGTTTTCAGTTCGAATTGTTTACTGTCTACTGTCTACCGATTACCGTTTACCGTAATTTACTTCACCAGCTACAAGCTACTAGCTACAAGCCAATAATTATTACTTTTTTGCCTTTATTTCTTTTTTAACAGCCACTGCCTTTTTTATCTCGGTTTTTTTCTCAGCCCCGCGCGGGGTTGGAGTATACCCAGTGGGCCTTTGTTTTAAATCCATTTCAGAAATTAAGCCTGCTTTCAAAAGAGCATCAACTGCTTCTTTCTCAGCAGCGCCTTTTTTAATATCAATTTTATGCGGAAGAATTTCCAAATGTTTTATGTTGCAGCGCCTTTTTTTCACTCTTGGCCCGACAACAATTGCAAAGCCGTCTCCTGCATTATCTATGACAATGCATTTCTCTCCGGCTTCATGCCCTGCAGTTTTTATACAAACCCTGCCAACTTCAATTAACATAATTATTCACCACAAAGTAGCTCATTACATTTATTTCAGGGTTTTTAACCTTTTCGCTACATAATCTATTACTTTATTTACAACTTCATCAAATGCTAAAAATTCAGTATCAATTTTAAAATCATAAATTGAGGTATCATCAACATTATATTCATAGCGCTCCATATATCTATCTCTATCGCGATCGCGCCTCTCTTTTATTTTTTGCGCCACCTCTGCTAAATTTTTGTACTTTTCTGCTATTCTTTTTCTATCGTTAAAAATCCTTTCTGCCCTAACCATTAAAG
>JBBIPJ010000039.1:2835-3105 GCA_037442905.1 archaeon | reverse complement strand
GCTGCTATATCCGATTCAATAACAACATTTCCATTTTGCGCTGATAACTTGCATTTATTATCTACCTCCCAATCAATCTCCTGCTCTGCAATTTTGCTTAATTTTCCCACTTGTAATCCACGTTCGCGTGCAACTTTTCTAAAAATATCTCCTGTTGAGAAAAAATCCATCCTAAAATGCCTTGCAACAGCTTTTGCGACTGTTGTTGTTCCTGCTCCAGGAGGACCGCTTATAATTATTACTGGTTTCTGTTGGCTCATATGGATTTGT
>JBBIPJ010000039.1:0-2759 GCA_037442905.1 archaeon | reverse complement strand
ATTTAGAACAACTAATTTATCAATTTACCCCTAGTGAGCGCCTGAAAACAGATGTCATTGGGATTGATGTTAAAATATACCATCCCAGCCATCCAAGTTTTCCGTCAGCCAATCCTAAAAAAGGAATTACACTCCCCCACGGAAGATTTATGAACTGCCCCCATTGGTTTGAATCAGCTATATTTCCAAGAACAGCAAAAACAGCGAAAAAAGGAATTAGCGCTGCAAAAACTGGAAGCTGCATTTTCATCAATTCAGATTGCATCTGCATAACTTTTTGTTTTTCTCCTTCCAAAGCTTTTACTGCTTCCTGATTTTTTTCTTTAGTAGCTTGCATTAACTTTTTGTTATACTCAGAAACATACTTCTGTATCTCTTTCACGCGCTCCTGATTCACTAAAAGCTTGTTTATAATTGTTAAAATAGCAGAAACAATAATTGCAATTATAAAAATAAAAAGCATTGCATTTTCACGCGCAAAAAAGCTCATCTCTGAGTACCCACCACCTTCACAAAATCAGAAACTGCTGCGTTTAATTTATTATCAGCATTTACAATAACTTTTACAGAAGCTCCTGTCATAGTAGCATAGGCAGAAGCGAACATTCTATTTATGTTTTGCTGCAATTCAATCTGCTCAATAGATTCAAAATCCCTTGTTCTTGTTTTATCCTTTGCACGCCTTTTTGAAATTTGTTTAGGAGGCGCTTCAATTAAAACAATTATGCTTGGGTTTAAAGATTTAATTATGTGTTCAGGCATTCCTGGAATAAAGCCAGCTGGGGTTTTAATTGTTGAATGTGTATCAACAATTAGGGGTGATTTTGAGGAGCGCGCAATTTTTGATATGCTCCTTGCAGCAGCTGTCTGAATCTGATGCTGAACATTTAAGGGCTGTTTTCTGAGCAAATCGCGGTTCTTTATTCCGCGCTTAACTGCAACAGCCATCATCTCATTCCCATAATTTACAATAAGAACATTTTTTAATTTTGCTAGAGCTCCTCCTAAAACAGTTGATTTTCCAGCACCAGGAGTTCCTGTTACAATGATAACTTTTCCCATTACAGCACTCCGCCCTCTCCTATGAACGACCGGATTGCAGGATGCATTTCCAATACTTGCTCGCGTGCAATCTCCTCATATAGATGATATATTATTCCAACAGTTAAAAGTATTCCTGTTCCACTCCCAAGCGCTCCTGTAAAGTCAGCTCCTGCTGCAAGTGCTCCAACAAACGCACCCCCAAGAATAGTCAAATATGGAACATATCTATCCAAAACTTTTTCAATAACTCTGGGATCTGATCTGAATCCTGGAATTTGCATTCCTGCTTCTGAAAGTTTGTCAGCTAAACTCGCAGCATCCATTCCACTAACACTAACCCAGAGTTTGGAAAAAAGAATTGAGCCAAAGACTAAAACTAAAAAGTAAACCAGTCCATGCACCACATTAACAGGAAGCCCAAGAATTAAATCTTTTGTGAGAGTTCCGTATGGAAGAACATATCTTATCGGCCCATGTGCAATTCCGCTTGAATCAATTGTCCCAAGAAAAGTAATTCCAGAGTTCTGCAAAATTGCTACCCAAAAGCGCAGGTTTGCAATTAAAGCAGAGATGAAAATAACAGGCATATTGGATGCATAAACAAAAGGAAGCGGGTATCTTCGCGCAAAGCCAGCAATTCTTCCGTATGAGATTGGAACTTCAACTTTTATGCTCTGTGCATACATTGTAACAACAAAAACAATCATTGTTGCAATTACAGCTAACATATCATTTTGCCCGACTGCTAAGCTTGGGGAGCGTATGAATTCAAATTTTGCAATAAAGTTTGGAATTGCTCCTATGATAGGCCCCTGCCCTACCCAGGCTGCTTTTCCGCCTATATCAACTAGGGGGGATAATGCGCGCCATGCAATTTCCATTGAAACACCTGCTGCAATAAACAAAGAAATTCCAGAGCCAAATCCCCATTTTGAAACTATTTCATCCAGATAAATTATTATCACTCCGCCAATTAAAATTTGGAAAAGCAAAAGAAAGTTTGCTGCCCCTAAACCTATTGAGCTTGCCAGATTTTGGTCAATTGGCAGCTGTCCTGAAAAAACCAGTATTCCGCCCTCAAAAAGTGTAAAAAGTATGGCAAGAATTTTTTGCGCACCCATGTAGGTTGCTTTTCCCTCAGGAGTTTTCATATCAAATTTCAAAACCCCTGCGCCTGAGAGAAGTTGAATTATAATTGAGGCAAGAACAATTGGCCCTATTCCCAGAGTAATTAAAGTTCCGAATTGCGATGCAAGAATTATCTGGAGTTCTCCAAAAATATTTCCTGTCGGGCCTTTTTGCAACCCAAATAGAGTAACCTCGCCTAAAATATAGAATACAATTAGAACAATTGCAGTCCACTTTAACTTTTCTTTGAATCCCAATCTCCTATCTGGCCTTGCAACGCTTGGAAGCGAAGTGAGTATATCAGCAATGGTCATCTTATGCCCTTTTTTCCGCTAAAACTTCATGACTTTTAATTATTTTCCCGCCAGCTGCTTCAATTTTCTTAATTGCCTTTTCAGAAAATGCAGCTGCTTTGATAGTCAGTGGAACTGATAAATTTCCAGCGCTCAAGACCTTGTAATTTTCAAGACTTACTTCTTTCAAATTTTGTTTCATGGCCATCTCGTTTATCTGCCAGAGATTAATTTCCTGCATAATCTTGGCTTGCGATTTCATGCTTGGTTTTTTAAAATAATTTGGAGAATAAG
>JBBIPJ010000038.1:0-6961 GCA_037442905.1 archaeon | reverse complement strand
TGTTCCAGAGCTTTGAGTGCATATGGTTTAGCAACAAAGAGCTTGCATATGAGCCCTATTGGAAATTTTCATATCATGTTGCGCCAAAGCACAAGGGTAGGAAATAAAAGAGGGATTTTTTGCCATTAATGCTTTAACAGGAGAAATTGATACATGGGTAGATATAAAGCCAGAGCTTGCAGGCACTTTGAAAAGTTTAAAAAACGCTTATTTTGAAGAAGAGATAATTCACCAGGTTGAGGAAATGGTTCCGAGAACAAAAATAAAAAAGCCAAAGCTTCCCCCTGGTGTCCATTTTGAGGTTTACAGGCCTGCGATGGAAAAGCACGAGGCAAAGTTAGCAGCAATTCAATGGATTTCATATGTTGAAGGAGTTAAGCCAGAGGATATTGTAATTACCGGAAGGGAACTTGTTTATCATCCATGGTGGAAATTCTATTACTTTTACAGGCCGATTGTGAAAAATGCATGGCAGGATACTGAAAAATTCCATATAAAAATGACAGGCGTTTATGGAGATATTTTCAACCAGTGGAAAAACTACCATTTCAAGCGCGACATAATTTATTATTACATGGAAAAATCCTTGCTAAAATTATTAGGGAGAGATAGATATGTTAATTTCATGCGCCGCGTGACTCTTGGAATTTCTGTTTTGTGGTGGAACTATCATTTGGTTTTAAAGCCCTCATACATATGGGCGCTTTTGCTTTTGATAACAGCAGGGACTGTTTATGCTTTTATAACTGCAACTTTTGGTTTGAGCATAATTTTGGGAATATTGTTAGTTTTAATTTTCATGGGGCCTGGATATGCATTTTTGTACTTGCTTCAAGATTACTTGAAAAGATATCCTGCCCCAAGCTATCCGCATCCTACTCTGACTAAAAAAGAGTACGAGTCTAAAATAAAGCCAATTGAGGAAGCAGAAAAAGCTTTAGGAGAATTGGAAGATTTAGAAAAAGAAGGAAAACTCACAAAGAAAGAATTAAAAGAACTGGATGCGATTAGAAAGAAAAGGATAAAAGAGCTTGTGAAAAAAGCAAAGAAAAAGCGCTCATTATTCTGAGGAAATATGCTGCCTGGAATTTCTCAAAGAATGCTGAAAAAATTAAAAAAGCAGGACTTGGAAGTTGTTAAAGAGCATATAGAGCTTTTTAAAGAAGGAGCTCAAAAGAAAAAAAATGTTCTGGACGGAAAGTTTGAAGAGTTGGGCGAATTTTTAAAACATCCCCGCAATGAGGCAGAGCAATTAACCAGAGTGATTAGGGATGTTGAAAAAGCTGCGAGTTCTGGTTTATTAGCAAGTCTGTTTGCTCTGGAGGTCAATGCGCGCGAATTAATGCGCTCAATTGATGAGGAATTAAAATTAATCCGTGCAGTTGAAAAGGCAAAGGCTGTTCAAAAAGAGATTGAGGGCGAATTAATTTTAGCAACAATTATTGAGCATCAGTTAAGCCTTATAATTGATATCCAAACTCTTTCGCGCGCAACAATAGAAAAAGCAAATGAAATTAAAAATTCAAAAAAGCGCTCAGAGGTTGCAAGGAATTCTGTGAATTTAAATAATATAGGAAATTTTCTTGGAAGAATTATTTTTGATGAGCAAATTCCGAATTTAGCAGTTGCCTATAACATGCTCCGCCTGAAGGAATGGGATGAAATTGAAGCGCGGATAATGCAGGTTAAAAACAGATTCCCTGAAATAGGGGAGCACTTGCTCTAGTAAGCTTTATAAACTCATTCAGTTATTATTAGGCGCTATAAATTTACTTATAGTTGTGAAACAAATAGTAGGTATGCTAGCTAACAAATTGGATAACTATCCAGCCTACTATTTGTTTGGATAGGTGTTCTGCAAAAGAACAAAGCCCCAACACTACAAAATAAATTAAGGCTGATAGCTTGCGGCTAGCGGCTTGCAGTCGAAATAAATCCAAAACTAGGTCTGCAAGCTACAAGCTGCCAGCTGCAAGCCCATACCGATTTCAAAGAATGGCAGAAACTCAAACAGAAACTAGAAAAATAGTCCGAATAATGAGAAAGGACTTGCCAGGCGAAGTTACAGTAGAGCGCGCTCTTCGCAGAATTAAGGGAATTTCTTTTATGACAGCGCGTGCAATCAGAATCAGAAGCGAAATTCCGAAATTTGCAAAACTCGGGGATTTGAATGAATCGCAGTTAAAAATGCTTGCAAAAATTCTTGAAGCTCCTGAAAAACACAATATTCCTGTCTGGATTTTAAACAGGCGCAAAGATGCTGTTTCTGGAATAAATGCGCACAAACTTGAGGCTGATCTGGAGTTTGCCCAGCGCGAGGATGTTCAGAGAATGAAACGCATTCGTTCATATAAAGGAGTGAGACATATTTTCGGATTAAAAGTTCGCGGTCAGAGAACCCGCTCAACAGGAAGAAAAGGAAAAACTATCGGAGTTGCAAAGAAAAAGAAAGGAGCTCCTGCTGCGCCGCAGCCCTCAGCAGTAAAAGCTGCAGAGGCAAAAACAGCTCCAAAAAAAGAGGAGGCGAAGAAGTAAATTAAGGCTAGTAGCTTGTAGCTCGTAGCCAGTAGAAACGGAGGCTATAAGCTTCAAACTACCAGCTATAAGCCAATACAAATTTCACAGAAAATGGGCGATCCAATTCGTTTAAGAAAAAAGTACGTTTCTCCTACTCAGCCCTGGGAGCGCGCTAGAATTGCAGAGGAGAACAAAATTTTGCACCAGTACGGATTGAAAAGCAAAACAGAATTGTGGAAAGTTGAGGCAGAATTAAGAAAATACAGAAGGCTTGCCCGCCAACTTATCGGAGCGCATGGAGCAGAGGCTGAGAAAAAGAAAAAAATACTGATTGAAAAAATTGCAAGAATCGGCTTGCTGCAAAAAACAGCAAATCTGGATGATGTCCTCTCCCTTGAAATAAGGGATTTACTAGAAAGAAGAATCCAAACACTTGTTTACAAAAAAGGGATTGCAAACTCAGTGCTTGAGGCGCGCAAGCTTATTACTCACGGGCATGTTTCTTTCAGAGGAGCGATTCATACAACACCAGGAACTCTAATTCCAAAAAGCGATGAAACAAATATTGTTTATGTTGGCCCTCCAAGAGTAAAAATTCCCACAGAAGCAAAGGCTGAGCCAATTTTAGCTGAACAAAAAGTTACACCGCAAAAGGAAGAGGTTCAGGAGGTTGAATAAAAAACACTGCGGAAGCAAAGCTTCCTTGTGTTTTCAAATAAAAAATAAATGAGGCAATTTGAAAATGGCAACTAAAAAATCAAAAAAGGCAATTATTCATGTTTTTTCATCTTTCAATAATACTATAATTACTGCAACTGACTTAACAGGAGCTGAAACCATAACAAGACACTCTGGACGAATGGTAGTAAGAAGTGGGAGAGAAAAACCATCTCCATATGCTGCAATGCAAATTGCAAACCAGACAGCGGATGAATTGAGGGCAAAGGGAATTGAGGAGGTTGATGTTCTTGTCCGCGCTCCAGGAGGAACAGATTCAAGAAGCCCTGGTCCAGGAGCGCAGTCTGCTATAAGGGCATTAACACGCGCAGGAATAAGAATAAATAGGATTGAGGATGTTACTCCTCTTCCAACAGGAGATATGCGGAAAAAAGGAGGAAAAAGAGGCAGGAGGGTGTAAACTAGGGATTAGGGACTCGGGATCACAAAGCGAGGGTTTGTGAGGTGTTTCCCTTCATCACAAGTACTTGAAGAGCAATTTGCAGCCCTCGCTTTGTGTAGGGATTCTGTACAGAATCCCGAAAGATTTGACAAACGTTTATGACGAATCCCGAATCCCCCGAACATATTCACAAATTTCAAGGAGAAAAAATGAAAATAGAAGTTCTTGAAAAAGATGAGGGGAATTTAAAATTTGTTTTGGACGAAAGTAATAGTGCATTTGCAAATGCTCTGCGCAGAATTATGATTTCTGAAGTTCCGACTTTAGCCATCCACGAGGTTGAGTTTTTTGAAAACAGCTCTGCTCTGTATGATGAGATAATTTCTCACAGATTAGGATTAATTCCACTAATCACAAAACTGCGCGAATATAATTTCAGGGATGAGTGCACTTGCAAGGGAAAGGGATGCTCAAACTGCACTGTAACTCTTTCATTGAGCAAAAAAGGTCCGACAACTGTTTATTCAGGAGATTTAAAGAGTTCTGACAAGGAAGCTGTTCCTGCTGATGCAAATATTCCAATTGTAAAATTAAAAGAAGGGCAGAAAATCAAGTTAGAAGCGTCTGCAATTCTCGGAAGGGGAAAAGAGCACGCAAAATGGCAGCCAGGGGTTATAAGCTACAAATATTTTGACGAGGAAAAAGGAAAAGGAGATAAATTTTTGTTCACAGTTGAATCAAACGGCGCATTAAAGCCGGAGCAAATAGTTGTAGAAGCTGCGAAAATTTTGTCCTCAAAAGCAAAAGAGCTTGAAAAGGAGTTAAAGTAACTATTTCTTTTTTTCAGAAGAGAATTTTTTCTTGAAAAGCCAGTACGCCACTCCGAGGCGCAAAAACATTGCTGCAATTATTCCAGCTACTAAAAAAATTATATCATACTTCCAAACAATCCAAGAGGCAAACAAAATTATATAAACTGAAATCGTAACTATGCGCAGCTGGTTGTGGGTTTTTTTTACTTCCTCTATTGCTGCCTTTTTTATTTTTTCAGCTGTGATCTTTTTTTTGCGCGGCATGTTTTCTCAAGTTTTCATTTAATGTCGGTATACCTCCCTTATTTTTTAAATATTAATTTTAGTGCGGGGGGCAAGATTTGAACTTGCGAATGCACCCCGCATCAGAACCTGCTGTGAAATTTTTCTCGGTTCCGATACCTCCCTTATTTTTTAAATATTAATTTTAGTGCGGGGGGCAAGATTTGAACTTGCGAATGCACTAAGCAACAAGGCCCTCAACCTTGCCCCATTAGTCTCTGTGAAATCTGTGTGGGAAATCGTATATGGTATATGGTTTATCGTACGATTTACCATTAACCATTTACTATTTACCCAAGCTATCTCACAGCATTTGACCAGGCTAGGGAACCCCCGCAGCTGTATGTTCATATAATGCTGTTCAATCAGCTCACAAAGGGTAGGTTTGTCCGCTATCAAATTTATCCAATGTCTACACAAAGAGTAGTTGCTTAACATATAATTATTTGCCCAATGATGCTACTCTTTGTGCAGCCTACCCTTTGTGCTGGCACTTGAGATGCTGCATTCGCCTGTGAAATAAATGCAGCGACAATGCGAAATCTCCGATTTCGCATGCATTCAGGAACTTCGTTCCTGAATGAGCAGCATAAATTTCTGCTTTTATATATACCAGCCTTGATTTATTATAAAACTAGTTCTTAATAATAAATTCTATTGGCGTTTCGGTGGCATTGGAGGCGGCTTCAAAGGCGGGCGCTTTCTTGTTCTCTGCGCCTTTCGCATTTCTGAATAAACTTCCTCAAATGCCTTTTCAATATCCTTCTCAGGCCAATTATATTTTTTCAAATGCCTTTTAATGCGCTCTTCGCTTATTCCTTTTTTCAAATGATTGTCAATATAAAATTTCAGCTGCTCTTTTGCATAAACTTTTGGAGGCTTTACAGTTTTAAATATAATGCTCCTGTATTTTTCCTGCGAAAACACAAAAACCCCAAATGAAAGCCCTGCTGACATCAGGATTACAAAAATAAGTAGTTTCACAGGTGCTGTTTCCCTCCCTGTTGGAGGAAGCTCCTCGCTTAAGGCCTGAACATCGGTTATTGTTTCAAACTGGGATAGGTTTTCTTCAATCTCCCTGCCCACAACCCTTGAAACAAAAAGAGTTCTTGTTCTGCTTGAGACTACTCTGTTTTCCTCATTTACGCAGCGTATTCTCCAGAACCATGTTCCATCTGCTAAATCTATATCCGGGAAAACATTTACTGTATCAAGAGTGATTGATTCTTTAGTGGAGCGCACGCTGTTATTTGTCAAGAGGTCGCATTTTTTAATTGCTAAAATTGACTTTGGTGTAAAGGTGAATGATACTTCTCCTGTGGTGTCTTTTGCATTGTCATCTGGTTTATGGGGAGTAACATTAAGAAATGTTGAAACCAGAACCTCAAATCTTGCTATTGCTGTTCTTGTTGTAGAGTTCTTTCTTAGTCCGCCCAGAGTTCTACATTCAACTTTCCAAGCCCAGCTACCCTCATTTAATTTAATATTTGAAAAGTTATTGACAGCATTTGCCACCACTTTTGTTGTTGATAAATTAATGCTGTCATTAAAGTACATCGCACAAAAAGTTACAAGGTCGTTGCTTTTTGGGTTATATTGGAAATTAAATACGCGTGTATTGCTAATGTAATTATCAGCAGGCCCAAGAAGCTCAACTGTTAAGTTTTGTATTTCCTCAGCCCTCACACTCATAATAACTGGCTGCGAAGTTCCCTCATTGTCAGCATGGTCTGTACAGTTTACTCTCCATGTGTATATTCCTGGGCCAAGCAATATGTCACTAAAGAAATTCTCACTGGCGTTTTTTGGAACACCTGTTTTTACCTTTTCTTTACCATCAATATATAGCCTGCATTCCTTAAGCCCTATTCCCATATCTGTTGGGGTATAGCTGAAATTTGCATATCCGCTCTCACCTACATTGCTCGCAGAGACGTTAATCTCAATAGTCGGAGCAGTTATATCATAGCTAACTTTTAAAACTGCTGAAGCACCTCCAATGTTTGTTTCATTATCAGAGCATTCCACAGTCCAGTTAATAGTACCATTTGGGGCATGTATGTTGTAAAAATAGTTTGTTGAATTAACAGTTATGTTTGTACTCGTACTCTGTACTACGCTATCATATTTTAGCCTGCACCAGAGTATAGGAGAACTATCAGTGACAGTATAAGTATAATTTGATTTGTTAAGATAAGTTGAAGAGCCATTTGCAGGGGCTGTAAGAACT
>JBBIPJ010000037.1:6764-6998 GCA_037442905.1 archaeon | reverse complement strand
TCCCTCATAAGAAATTCCTTTGACTTTTTGAAATTCTATTCCGCCCATGTCAACATGGGCACCACATTTCCTGCAAATCCATGCTCCGTGCTTTAACTCATTTTTAACTTTTCCAAGTCCTGGAACAGGAATTCCGCGCTTTTCAAGAATAGAAACAAGCTCGGGCGGGGAGCCTAATTGATAGGAAATGGCAATTATTCTTTGAATTTTCTCAGCAACATTATTCATTAATGG
>JBBIPJ010000037.1:0-6754 GCA_037442905.1 archaeon | reverse complement strand
CCTGGATTCCTTTTTGACAAACAATTCTGGATGATTATTTGCAAAGGCGGCTAATTTTAATAAATCGTCAACCACTGACTCAAAAAGATTTTTTCAAGTCCTTCTCCGTTGTGATCAAGCGCCTTGTGCACGGTGAGGTATGATATCCCCTTGGTTTTTTCAAACCCCATGCCACCCATATTGACAAGGTTGCCGCAGATTTCACGCTTGACAACCCCACCCATTGCTCCATTTTTATCTTTTCAATTTTACCGCTTGTACCAAACATATAAGGAATTATGAATTTTTGGATTTAAATAAGTTTTTAATGAAAAGAATCCTATCAATCAAATTACATTAAACTTGGACCACATACGCTTTGAAATTTGTAGCGTCTAAAGCGCTTCGTCCAAATTTAATGTGCGCCCTTGGTCTAGTGGTAGGACCCGAGCTTCCCATTCCAAAATTTTGGAGAAAAAAGCTCGCGAGCCGGGTTCGATTGCTCTCGCTGATGCTCAAGCATTTTCGGCAGAGCGCGAAAATCCCGGAGGGCGCATTTAATCAGGCGAAGCACTTCAGGCGTTATAAACTTCAAGGCGTTTGTGGTCAAATTAAATGAAAAATATTAAAATAAAAAATACTTTTCTAAAAAATGTTTTTCTAAAAGTTTTCCCAAAAAAAATAAAATTTAAAAAAATTTTTCTAACCGATAACTTTATAAGCAAGTTTTAATTATTATTTTTTAAGCGAAAGGAGTGTAAATCGCGCTCAAAAATTTAATAAGTGAAAAAATCTCTAGCAAAAAGTCACTTAAACACAGAGGTGGGTCAGATTTTTCTAAATCCAGCTATCGCAGTTACTCCAATTTCTAAAAATTTGCCAAAATTAGTTCTTGGAAACAGAATTCCGAAGGATTATTTTGTAACTTCTGGAACTGGAGAGAGCGATATAACAGTGCATGCTGGAAGTTATCATGTTGCCCTGAGAAATGCAGGAATTGAAAAACAGAATATTATGGTTTATTCTTCTGTTTTATCAGCAATTGCAAATAAAATTGAGAAACCAAGAAACTTGCAATTTGGATCTGTTATGGAAACAATTATGGCATGCTGCAATTCAACAAAAGGAATAAGAGCAACAGCAGGAATAATTTACGGGTGGCTTTATGATAAAATTACAGGGGAAAAAGCAGGCGGCTTAGTCTGCGAATATTCAGATAAAGGAACAGAAGAAGAGGCTAAAGAAACTCTGAAAGCAAGTTTAAATGAATTGTATGCGGAGGATATAAAGAGAAAATACACTTTAAGGGATATTGAGCTTTACATAAAAAGTTTTGTTCCAAAGAAAAACTTTGGCACAGCGCTAGTTGCTCTTTGCTTTGTAAATCACGAGGTGCCTGTTTTGGGTTTTCAGAAATAAACTATTTCTAAAATAATAATTACACAGGAAAAATAATAGAAAGGATAATGGCACAATTAAAATTTCCAGACAATTTTATGGGGGTTGAACCACATCTATGTGGGTTTGGAAAATGCAGAGTAGTGGTTGCAAGTGCCCCATATGAAAAAACTGTTCAGTATGGAAAAGGGACTTCCAAAGGGCCAAAAGCGATTATTGATGCTTCTCAGCAAGTTGAATGGTATGATGAGGAGTTGGATCTCTCTATAGTTGAAAAAATTGGTGGAATCGCAACTCTAAAACCTTACAATATTAAAAATAAGAAACCAGAAGAAGTTGCGCAAATCATTGAGAATGAAACAAAAAAATTAATTGGGCAGAGAAAATTTGTTGTTACTCTTGGGGGAGAGCATAGCATGTGCATTGGGCCCGCAAGAGCATACTCTAAACATTACAAAAATAATTTATCGATTTTATATTTTGATGCGCATGGAGATTTAAGGGAGGAATATGCAGGAAGTAAATATAATCATGCGTGTGCGTTGAAAAGAATTGCAGATATAAATAATAATATTGTTCATGTGGGATGTAGATCTCTAGTTGAAGGGCAATTTGAGTTTATGAAAGAGAGGGGCTGGAAAATTTTCTGGGCGCGCGATTTTAAAAATAAAAATGTAAATGTGAATGAGATTGCTGAAAGCTTGAAAGAAAATGTTTACATTAGTTATGATATAGATGTTCTAGATTCTGGATTACACCCATCAACAGGATTTCCTGAGCCAGGCGGGCTTGATTGGTATGATATAACTAGAGTTGCGCGAAAGGTTGGAAAAGAAAGAAATATTGTTGGTTTTGATATTTGCGAGCATTCACCAATAAGAGGTTTTCATGCTTATGATTTCACAGCTGCGAGATTAGCTTATAAGACAATTGGATATGCTTTGCTGAAAATATAGATAAGAAAGATTTAAAAAGCACTGAAAATACTATTCCTAGCCTAAAATGTGGGGAAGGGAGTAAAATCCTAACTCTACAAAAACAAAAAACAAAGAGGAACAAGGCAATGGTAGAATTTCAGACACTGAAGGCAGAAGAAATAAAATTTGGAAACAACAACTTCATAGAAGTTGCAAGAAAAAAAGCAGTAACCCCACAGGGGGAGAATGAATTCGTTGCAATAAGCCGCGGATTCTTTGCTCCGGATGGGAGCAAGCGCTTTAAACGCAGCTTCACAATTCCAGACAACATGGAAGTTGTTGATTTTGTCTGCGCAAAAATAAAGGAAATGGCATCCCATAAGGGAGCTGGTGGACAAAAGCAAGCTGCTGCATTTGAAGATATAGAATAAAAGGGGAAAATTTTAGGAATAGGGGCTGGTTGCTTCGGATTGCCGCAGGCAATCCGCAAACTTTACAAACTTTAAACGGCTTCTAATTCTTAAAGCAAAGAAAAACTTTGCAAAGAGAGGGAGCTTTAGCTTATTTTAGAAGAGGCACCCCAGGCAAAAATAGAAGTAGAAATTTAGGCGATTTCGCTTCGCAAATTTCACAGCGAATATCGCCTCATGAGCGCCAGCCGATTTACGAGCGCAAGCGAGTAAATCCAGCGAAATAAAATTTCGCTGTCCCTCCTCATCTTATTCGGAGGTGCCCGTGAGGGCATCATACCTCATATTAACGGCGTCGGCTGTTTTATTCTGTTTCAGAAATGCCAGGCATTGCTGCCATTGGACCAGCGCCAAGCGAGGCCTCTTCTTCAGAACCCTCCTCAGGTGGCATTTCCATTTTCTCGTATTGTTTTGGCACTGTCACAAGAACAATGTCGTCTGCTGCTAAAACTTCTCTGTATGGGATAAGGATTGTTTTTTTCACTCCCTGCTCGCTGCGGGATAGCATCCTGAAAAGGAATGAATCCCTGCTCATGGCAACAGCAAATCCATAGATGTTTCCCTTTTCAGTGTCTATCATTGTGTCATCAATTTTCCCAACATACTTAGCATTTCTAGTGTAAACATCCTTTCCAACAAGAGAACTAAGGTTTACAACACCCATGTTTCCTCCAGATTAACTATTTTGAGTACAGATAAACGTTAAATGTCAGTTATCTGCGTTTTTTACATATAAATAAGGTATTTTTATACTTTCTTATTAGTGAAATTGATGAGGCTATGGGCATTGAGCTTTGAGCACGAATATGCGCCCATCGCTCACAGCCCATTGCTCACAGCCTTTATCTATTTCATAAATTACCAAAAACAATTTAAATAGGTATTAATTATTTGTGCGCAAGGGATTAGATGGCAGAGCACCCAGAGATTGATTTAAAAAAACTTGAAAAAATGCTCGATGTTATAATTCATAAAGTTGAGCATGCCGAGGAAAAAGTAATTATTTATGTTCACAAGGAAAAAATCGGAAGAGCAATCGGGCCGAATGGAAGCGTTGTTAGAGCAGCTGAATTAGTTATTGGAAAACCAATTGAATTAAGAGCTCTGGAATAATTTATTTTTCTTAAATGGTGAGCAGAATTAGATTTTCTGGAAAGGAAGTTTCCCATTTAATAATAAGCGTTTTTATAATGAGTTCTTTAGTTGCGATAAATATTGTTAGTAGTACTAGCAGATTTTTAGAAGTAAAAAATTTTTCTTTTGAAAACTTTTTATTTTCAGTGGTATTTTTTATACCGTTTGCTATGATAATTATTGTCCCTGCTTTTGTTCTGCACGAGATGGGGCACAAATTCACTGCGCAGAAATTTGGATTTTGGGCAGAGTATAGAATGTGGACTCAGGGATTGTTATTGGCAATTTTAATTACTGTTTTAACAAGGGGGCAGTTTTTGTTTATAGCTCCAGGTGCAGTTTATTTTGCACCGCATGGATTTCTCACAACAGCAGCAAAGGAAAAAATAGGGAAAATAGGATTGAGCGGGCCAATTATAAATCTGTTTTTAGGGGTAATTTTTGGAATACTGAGTTTAGTAATTCAAAACGCACTCTGGGGAGCGATTTTTGCAATAGGAGCAAGCGCAAATGCTTTTTTAGCTATTTTTAATTTAATTCCATTCGCGCCTTTGGATGGGGAAAAAGTTTTTGTATGGGACAAAAAAATTTGGGGAGCTGCGATTGTATTGGCGATATCTTTGTTTATTTTTTTAAGCCCGCTCTTTGCGAGTTTTTAAAAAATCCACATAGTTTATAAATAAGCTCATTAAAAATAGTATTCCCCTATGGGTGGTATTGGCATTTCAAGGCTGGCAAAAATAAAAGCAGAAATTAGGCCTGTTTAGTGATTGCGAACTCATAAATTTAAAAGAAGCGAGCAATCACTAATGTAGCCCCATGGTGCCAGCTGACATTTAAAATGTTAGAATAAATAATAAAGAGGTTTCAGCTGATGGCAGTACATCCGATTGATTATCGCTATTATACAGAGGAAATGCGAGCGCTTTTTGAGGAAGACAATATTCTGCAGAAAAAACTGGATGTTGAGTCTGCACTGGCAAGAGTTCATGCAAAGCTTGGAAATATTCCAAAAAAAGCTGCTTCTGAAATTGCAAAAAAAGCAAATACAAAATATGTTACAATGCAGCGCGTTAATGAGATTGATAAAGAAATTAGACACGATTTAATGGCAATTGTTAAGGCTCTTTCTGAGAAATGTGGGGATTCTGGAAAATATGTTCATTATGGCGCAACTAGTTACGATATTGTTGATACTGCATATGCAATGTTATTGAGAGATGCGCTAGTTTTAATTCAAAAAGATTTGGAAAAATTCAAAAAAATTTTGCTTGAAAAAGCTGCGAGGTACAAAAGGCTTGTTATGATAGGAAGAACACATGGACAGCATGCTGTCCCGATTACTCTTGGGTTGAAATTTGCTGTTTGGGCATCGGAGGTTCAGAGGCATTTGGACAGAATTGAACAAGCATTGCCAATTGTTGCGGTTGGAAAAATGACAGGAGCTGTTGGGACAGGCGCTGCTTTAGGAAAAAATGCAATTAAGATTCAGGAAATGGTTATGCAAGAATTAAATTTGGGCATTCCATTAGCAACAACACAGACTTTGCAGAGGGACAGGCATGCGCAGGCTGTTTTTTGTCTGGCTTTGGTTGCGCAAACTTTGTACAAAATCGCGGCAGAGGTTAGAAACTTACAGAGAACTGAACTGCAAGAGGCAGAGGAGCCTTTTAAGGAAAAACAGGTTGGGAGTTCAACAATGCCGCACAAGAGAAATCCGCACAGGAGCGAGAGAATTTGCGGGCTTGCAAGGAATATAAAGGCAAATTTGATTGTTGCAATGGATAATATTCCTTTGGAGCATGAGAGAGATTTGACAAATTCATCCTCAGATAGATTAATGTTTGCTGAAAGTTTTATTTTAACTCATTATATTTTGCGCGAGGCAATAGATGTTATCTCTGGGTTAAGAGTTTATGAGAAAAATATCAGGAAAAATTTGGGATTAAGTCGTGGAAGAATTATGGCGGAGGCTGTTATGGTTAAATTGGTTGAAAGGGGAATGGGGAGACAGGAAGCCCACGAGCTAGTTAGAGTTTGCGCAATGGAATCTTTTGAAAAGGATATTGAACTCTCAACTGTTCTAATAAATAATAAAGAAATTAGAAAATTTTTGAGCATAAAAGATATACAGGATACTTTAAATCCGGAAAATCATATTGGAGTCGCTGTTGAGATTATTGATAATGTTATAAAAAAAATAAAGTAGCTAGGGAGCGGGGTTTTCTAATTCTCCTCTTGTTAAGATAATTTTCTTTTTAGAGCCGTCTAAAAACACGATTTCTAGGATTATTCTTGGGTTGTCATCACCGCCACTTATTTGGTAGGATAGTTTTGAAATGTTGCTTGTGTAGAGGTTGGCTGGTTTGCTTCTTATTAATTTAGAGCCTACTATTTTTATTAGATTGAGCCGAGTCAATGCCAGAAGAGCTCTCTCACTTTTGGCGCGCGATATTTTCATTTTTTGTGCCAGTTCTTCGTAAGTCATGCTCTTTCTATCAAGAGATTGCAAAATACTTAGATGGTTGAGAAATATGGAAGTGAGTTCAAAAATTGATTGGATGACTTGGATATTTTTATTTATTTCCAATACTCCGTTTGAAATTGTGAGAGAAACAATGTTTTTATTTGAGCTGTATTTCTCTCCCCCGCTAATGTGCCTTAAAGCAGTGGTTACCCCAAGAGATTGCAAGTATCGAATCCTTCCTGAAATAATTTGGGGAGATTGCCCGGTTAGCCCAGAGAGCTCTTGATATGAACTCCCTTTTTCAGAAGTTAGATAGATTATTTTCAAGGAAAGAGGATCAAATAAAATCCTTGCTGCTTCTTCTGGATCTGATAAACTTCCTCTAAAAC
>JBBIPJ010000036.1:232-7006 GCA_037442905.1 archaeon | reverse complement strand
TAACGCATTACGCACCACTAACTATTGTGAGGTTGTCAGTTTTCAGTTCGAACTGATAACTGATTACCGATTACCATTTATCCTTAAACTCATTACTCACCACCCATAACCTTAATTTACTTTATTTCACCAACCTTTTTCCTCGAGCCTGCGGGATTATTTTTAGTTTAGCAGACTTAAATTTCTTTTCTCTGTGAGCGAAAAATTCATAGAGAAAAACAGAAAGCGCTGCAACTTCAGAGTGCGGCTGGTTTGTGACTGATAAATTAAAGTCAGAAAGCTGGTAAACCCAGCCGCGGACTTTTGCGCCGCCAACAATTAACAAAATGGGCTTGAGGCTAGAGGCTTGAGGCTTGAGGCTTTTTTTAAATGGCAGCCCGTACATTGTAAGATTTATTTTGGTTCCTTTATAATTTTTAATAAAACTGCGCGGTTTTGGAACATATTTTATGGAAAATGTCCCGCCCCAATTCTTAACAACACCTTTAATTGTTTTCTCAAGAGCCAAATCGCGCTCTCCTGAGTAGTAAATAGCAGAGGCTCCAAATGCGCGCGCAGCTAAACATACGTGTGTTGTAAGCCTTGCATCCCTTTTCTTTCTGTGCTCCAAACGAAAAACTTCAACTTTTGGCATGGAAAAGCGTACAATTGTTCAATTCTTAAAGCATAAACTATTTAACTCTACGTTTTTACATATGTTTTGTGGGAGCATGATAAACAAACCTCATTTCGAACTCATATTTGTGCCAAAAGCGCATGGAAATGTGATTGCGCGTTTAGAGGCAAAGCTAAAAAGGCAGGATGAGCTGCGCCAGGAGGTCCAGAAACTTCTTTCAAAGCATGGAATTGTGCCAACAAAAATTTCTGTCCTGAAAGTTGATGAAGGGAGAGGAGGGAACAAACTTGGGGATATGTTTGAAGGCTTTACCTGGAGAAAGTACTGGGGCAAAGTCCGCGGAGTAAAAAGCGGATGGCTTCGGGATAAAATTTGGAAGGTTGATTTTTACATACATGTTCTCTATGGGGACAAAAAAGACGGAATAATGTTTTCAACAGAGGGCAAAAGTGATTTAGATGTGAAAAGCATTGGACGCGGAATTTATGACAGGATTCTGGAGAGTATGCAAAAATACGGCCCTGTTCCCTGGAATGAAGTAAGAAGAATTGGGACTGTTGTTGAGTAAAATTAGCCCTGAAAAAACTTTTTATAGACTAAATACCTATTTATTTTTATGGTTGATTTAACAAATTTCTTTGATACAACTAAAAAGAAATCTGAAAAAGAATCAGAGAAAGTTTTCAAGGAGTGGGAATTCCAGCAGCCAGTTGAAACTCAGGATGAGGAAGTTTCTGAGCAGCCCCCTGCTGTCAGCGAAATTATAAAAGAAGCTATAGGGGATGTTGGTGAAAAGCCAGAAGGCATTGAAGAGGTAATTGAACAGGAGATTGAAGAAGAAAAAGCTGGCGGGGAACAGCCTCCAGAGCAAGAAATAGTGCAAGAGGAAACAGCAGAAGAAAAAGTTGAGGAAGTTCAGGCTCCTTCTGAAGTGTCTGTTGAGGAGAAAAAAATCCTGAGCAGAGATAAGGATGAATTTGTGGCGCATGCTTTGCATGAGCTTGTAATGGCAAATGGCTGGACTCCTGTGAAAACAACTCCTGAAAAGGATTATTTCATGTTTACATATTTACCGCCTTCAAACAAGCGCATGTGGATGCAAGCCCGCATTTACATTACAAAATTAAATTTAGAAAAACCATTAAAAATTGAGGGACTCACAATTCCGCACGGAATGGAGGAAAGGCTTGCAATTGTAATAAGAATGCAGAAATCAGGCGGAATCGGGCAGATTATGAATTCAAAGACAATAACAGAAACGCTTGATACTAATAATTATTTCAACGAGAATTCTGAATTGGTAAATGAAAACGGGCTGCGCGCTGTTTTAAATGCTTATTTGAGGCAGGCAGAGATAATGTAAGGGGAAGGCTTTTATTAAACGATTGTTACTGAAAAGTACAGCCCCGTCGTCTAGTGGCCAAGGATGTAGGCCTTTGGTAGTTAATTTTAAAAAATTAACTGGGGACAGCCTATGACAGCAGTTCGAATCTGCTCGGGGCTATTATAAATCATAGCGAAGAAGAAAAAGTTGGCGAAGAGGTAGTAATATATATCATTCCCGACTTTTAGAATGTTTTAGACCATATTCCTCTAACATTTGCTCTAGGAATTCCCAGTGAGTAATTATATGGGATCCTGTTCTAGTAAGCACTTCACGAGCACAAACCCTAAAATTTTTTCTGCTAAGCCTGAAGTAAAGAATTTCTTTGTACATAGTTAAAGAGCCGTTTACATACCTTCTTCGTAAGTACTTTGCCATTTTACTAATGGCTCTCTTATCTTGATTTCTTTTTTGTCTATTTTTTAAAAAAAGATGTACTTCAGCTACAACCTCTAATAATTTCATAAACTGTTCATCATTTTCAATTTCTACATCAAAACAAAATTGTAATCTCTTCATTGTAAGTATTAAATGCGTGCTAAAGTAATATCTTTTTCGCAGCTTGCTGCACTTTCTTAGCATTCTGCTTATCGCAGTAAACAGCAATATTCCAGTAGCTCCACTGCGCAGCGCTCAGGGCTTTTACAAGCGGCGAAATTTCTGAAAGCTTTTTAATCTTTTTTCCTGAGAAAATTTTTGCAGTTGCTTCTTTAACATACAAAGGCTCTGGAATGTCTAGAATAACTTCCCCTGAGGAAAGTTTGCATTTATTTGAAATTTCGCGCTCCAATTTTAAAGCCTGCTTTGGAGCTATGCGCGAAAATTTTGAAAAATTTTTTCCCAATTCTTCTTTTGTAAAGGAAACTGCGCGCTTGTACAACTTTCTGCTCCCAATCCTTTCAACCAAATGCGCAGCAGTTCCTTCCAATTCTCGCAATCTTGAAATCAATTCAATATCATCCATTGAATAAAGCTCCTCAGGAGTGAAAATTTTGTCCTCAAGTGCGCTTGCGATTGCGAATGTAAACATTGTGTCTGCTATTCTAGTTGTGTGGTGCTCATAAACTGAAGGATACATTAAATATCGCGCCAAAACCATTGATTCTGCTGCTGAAAATCCGTTTTCTGCAAAAACAAGTTTTCCGGATTTTAATTGCAAAGTATCAATTAATCTGTCCAAATCAATTGTTCCATAAGCTGCGCCTGTGTAATAAGAATCCCTGACTAAATAATCCATCCTGTCAACATCTATTTCGCCTGAAACAATCTCAGAGAATTTTGATTTTCCCTCAACAGCGATTTTTGCAATTTCATTTCCTGAAAAACCGATTTCGCTTAAATAATCAGAGACTGAACTTTTTTTCAATAAACGCGCGGTGTTTTTCTCATGGGAAAGCTTTGAATTAAATCTTGTTAAAATAGCGCGCTCTGAGCTGTGCGAAAAAGGTCCATGCCCTATATCATGCAATAATGCAGCTAAACAGACTTTTTGTGAATTTTCTTTTGAAAGTTTTAAAGAGATTGCAAGTTTATTTGCCAAAAAATAGGTTCCGATTGAGTGCTCGAATCTGCTATGCGTAGCAGAAGGATATACTAAATAAGAAAGCCCGAGCTGCTTCACATTTCTCAATCTCTGAAATTCTTTTGAATCAAGAATTTTTACTTCCTCATCTGGAAAATGTATGTTTCCATGGATTGGGTCCTTTAGGGTTTTCATAGAAGTAAAATTAACTTTTGAGAAGCATGTATTTAAAGTTTTAAAATAATACAATTTTTATGAAAGCTGTGCAATATTTTGTAAATTTGGCAAGAAAAAATAAGCTCATTGCGCATGCAACTGTTCATAGGCCAACAGCAATTTTTGCTTTAATGTGGTTTTTCATGGTTGCTTATTTTGCCTCTGCAAAAAATTTGCGCATTTTAAATTTAGAATTCATATTAACAGCAGCAGCGCTTTACTTTGCACTTGCATTTATAGCAACTTTTAATAGCATTTTTGATAGGGTTGAGGATAGGGAGGCTGCAAAAATAAACAAATACAACAAAAGCGTTTATGTTGCTCTGTTTTTGAGCGATTTCGAGCTAAAAGTCCATTCTGCAATTTATGCATTTGCAAGTTTGGGAATTGCTTATATTGTAAATGCAAAATTTACAATAGTTGTTGCAGCTTTGATGGCTGGAGGATTTCTGTACTCTTCTCCACCTATTAGGCTCAAAGCAAGGCCTTTTTTTGATATAGCAACATATTTTTTAGGAGCTTTTCTTCTTCCAATATTGAGCATATGGGCGGTGTGGAAAATTTTCAATTTGGAATTGCTGCTCTTCTCGTTAATTGCAGCATTTTTCATAGCGTCTTTTTGGCCGGTAAATCAGGCAATAGACTATGAGGCTGATAAAAAATTCAAAGTTAGGACAACAGTTGTTGCCCTTGGGATAAAAAAAGCTGCGAAAATAGGCCTGCTTTTTAGTTTTGCAGCAATGGTTTTAAGCTTATCTATTGCTCTTTTGTTTAAACCCTTTAGCATTTTTTTGCCAATATTTGTTTCATCAACATATGTTATCTTTAAATTTTACAAAAACACGACAATTAGTTATGATAAAATGATAAAGTTAGCAGGCCACTACCCAATGTTTGTGTTTTTATACGCTGTAGCTTCTGTGCTTATCTTAATAATTCTAAATTATATTTAGTAAAAGAAAGAGAAATAATAATAACAAGACTATCTGGATAGGGACACAGGGCTCGAAATTCTTAAACGTTTTCATTGCTATTTAATTGAGAAGGGGTATATTTAAATATTTAGGCGGGTTTATTACACCACTTATGGCCGACTTGATAAAAAAAGGCGATTTCATTTCAATAGATTATATTGCGAGAGTTAAGGATACTGGGCAGATTTTTGATTTGACTAATGAGGAGATTGCAAAAAAGGAAAAAATTTTCAGAGAAGGAGATAATTATGAGCCTGCAACAGTTGTTGTTGGCGCAGGGCATGTTTTAAAAGGATTGGATAAGCAACTGGAAGGGCTTGAGATTGGAAAAAAAGTTAAACTGGAAGTAAATTCAGATGAGGCTTTCGGGCAGAGAAATCCCGAACTTTCAACTTTAGTTCCACGGCAAATTTTCAAAAAACAAAAAGTTGAGCCATTTCCTGGATTGCCAGTAAGCATAGGTGGACAGAGAGGAATTGTTCAAACTGTTTCAGGCGGCAGAATTAGAGTTGATTTTAATCATCCGCTTGCCGGGAAAAACCTTGAATACGAAATAACAGTTTTGAAAAAAGTCACGGATAAAAAGGAGCAAATAAAATCCCTGTTCAAATATCATCTGCCAAAATCAAATCCAGATGAATTGCACATTGAGATAAAAGAAAAAATTGCTGAAATAACCACCCCAAAAAACGATGAGCAAACCAGAAGATTTATAAATCTAACAAAGGATATCATAGCCAAGGATATACTTAAATACATAAAAGACATTGAGCAGGTTAAGGTCATTGACATACTAGATGAGACAAATATAAAACTTGAATAGGTTGCTTCGGTTTGCGAAGCAAACCGCGAACTTTAAAAACTTTAAACGGTGGGCATCTTGGATATAACAAAATTCAAATACGGCTTCACTCCACGAATTGACACTTCAACAATTAAAACAAAAATTTTTAAACTTCCAACAGACCAGAGTTTGGAAGAGCTTGTAAAAGGAAGAAGGACTTCTATAAAAGTTGTCGGAACAGGTGGGGCTGGAAACAACACTATTCACAGGCTTTTGGATGTTGGAATTGATGGCGCGGATTGCATTGCAGTTAACACAGATGCGCAGGACTTGCTCTATACAAATGCGCACCAGAAAGTTTTGATTGGAAAAAACATTACAGGCGGTTTGGGCGCAGGAGCCGATCCTACAATTGGAGCAGAGGCAGCGCGCGAGGATGAGAAAGAAATAAAAGAAGTTTTAATGGGCGCTGATTTAGTATTTGTTACTTGCGGTTTGGGCGGTGGAACAGGGACAGGGAGCATTCCAATTATAGCAGAGGTTGCAAAAAAAGTAAAAGCTCTTGTTATTGGAATTGTTACATTGCCATTTTCATTGGAAGGGGCTGTCAGATGGGAAAATGCAATGCAGGGATTGGCAAATTTGCGCGAATATACTGATACAGTAATTGTAATTCCAAATGACAAGCTTTTGGAAATTGTCCCAGAGCTTCCGTTAAACGCAGCGTTTAAAGTTGCGGATGAGGTTCTTGTAAATGCTGTAAAGGGAATAACAGAACTTGTAACAAAGGAAGGGCTTGTAAATCTTGATTTTGCAGATTTAAGAACAATTATGAAAGACGGAGGAACAGCAATGATAGGGCTGGGAGAATCAGATACAGAAGACCGCGCGCGTGACGCTGTTGAAAAAGCTTTGAACAATCCTTTGTTGGATGTGAATGTTGACGGAGGAAAGGGCGCTTTAATTAATATCACAGGCGGGCCTGAAATGACTTTGCACGAATCAAGAGTTGTAATGGAAGCTGTTGCTGAAAAATTAGACCCGCAGGCAAGATTGATTTGGGGCGCGAGAATTGATCCAGAATTACAGAATTTAATGCGCGTGCTAATTGTTGTTACAGGATTAAAGCAGCAAAAGCAGGTTTTAGGGCCAGAGGGCGTAGAAGAGAGAAAACACTTAAAGACAAAACTGGAGCGCGAGTACGGGATTGAGTTTGTTTAGAATAAAGTAGCTGATTTCAGAAGCGGAAGATTAGGAGACTTCGAGCGAAGCGAGAAT
>JBBIPJ010000036.1:0-209 GCA_037442905.1 archaeon | reverse complement strand
TTAATTGGCGCCAGCTGACAATACCTCAGATAAGCGGCAGCGGCTGCGGGGTTGAGTTTGTATAGAACAGATTTAAATACTAGTTAGTTAATTATGCCTGTGTAAATTCTATTAAATTTAATCAACTATTCAGAAAACTAAAATTCAAAGAAAAAATTACGGTAATCGGTTATCGGTAATCAGTTATCAGTTCGAACCGAAAACTGACA
>JBBIPJ010000035.1:0-7015 GCA_037442905.1 archaeon | reverse complement strand
TTTCAGGAAAAAAAAGTTTATGGCAATCGGAGCGGTGGGTGAAGAGCTAGAGCCCATGGAGTGAAGCAAATCGGGTAACTAGCACGTACAGAGACGTATGTCGAGTTATTTTTAACGGAGTTTAATGATTTTTAACAGAATTTATGAACTCTTCTATTTCAAGAGCAAGGGGCTCAATTTTATTCACATAAAGATTTTTGCTTGAAAAGGAATCGCTGCTTTTTGCATATTCAGTTAATTCCTGGGTTCGCAAATCTCCCTGAATGACACTTTTATCAGTTATAACCTGAATTTTTCTTTGTTTATAGGGAGTTAGCCAATTTGTTGTTATTGAAACTGAAATTCCATTTGAGAGTTCCAGAGTTATATGAGCTGAGTCCTCGTGTTTTGAGGGATTTGTATAAGAATTTGTTGTACAGTAAACCTGCTTTATTTTTTGTTTTGTTAAGAAGGTTGCTAAATCTATATCATGAGTTCCTAAATCTAAAACAATGCCAACATCTTTTATTCTTGGTGGAATTGGGCCAACTCTTTCAATATTTATTGAAAAAATTTTACTCTTGTTTGCAGAGAGATAATTTCTAATTGCTGTTATGACAGGATTAAAACGCTCAACATGCCCTATCATTAATTTAGATTGAGAATTTTTAGCTGCCTGAATAATTAAATTTGCATTACTCTCTGAATCTGCAATGGGTTTCTCGACTAAAATATGAATAGATTTTTTTAAACATTCAACTGCAACTTTTTTATGCAAAGTTGTGGGAACACAAATACTAACAATTTCAGGTTTTTCATCTGAAAGCATTTTTTTATAATTTGTGTAAAATTCTGAATTAAATGCTTTTGCGCGCTCAGCTGCTTCTTTTGAAATATCAGAACATGCAACAAGTTCAGTATCGTCCCGAGTAGAATAGATTCTTGCATGATTGATTCCCATGCTCCCGATTCCAATAACAGCTGCGCGCATATTAATTAAATTATGTATATTTAACTCTGAAAACTTTTATTTCGCTGTTAAAATCTTTTACTTTTTCAAAATAGTTCTCTAATCCTACACCATTTAAAAGATGCAATCTTGTAAGAAGATTATTGGCAATATGTGGCTCGAGGAAGAATGCATTTCCATATCCAGGCATCACATAGAGTGTCATGTTTATACTTTCATTTGTATTATTACTTTCTCTAAATTCTAATTTTCCATTAGGAGTAAAAAAGTAAAGCTGCGCTATTCTTCGCGCAGGTGAATCTGCAATTCTCCACACAGCTTCGGCATCTGTTCCGTTGTTCTTCAAATTAAGTATTATAACAGTCGGCACTGTTCCTCGCTCTGTTTGCACATCAAATGGATAGGGTATTAGTAAATCGCCGCTTTGCGCTTGTGCAATTTGATTGCGGTCAACAGCGAGAGTATTATAGTTTTCCGCTCTTCCTGTTCCAAGGAAACTAATAGCTCCATATTTTGAAATTAAATCTGTGCTTGTGTAAAAGTATGTAATGTTGTATTTTTTCATTAAATTGAGTGCAAGATTTACATCACCGCTATTGTTAAGTGTAAACATTAGAGCTAAATCGTGAACATGATTGTGGTTCTGGGAGCCATCTGCAACTGTTGGCCTTTCTGCTAATGCAGTAAATGCATGCCCCGGATCCCACCAGGAAGCAAAAATTGTTCCTTCTGGAGTATTCTCGCGGGCCCATTTGTAAAACTCAAGCCAGTTTCCTCCCTCTCCTCCGCCTGAGCGCTCAGCAATTCCGATTGAGCTTTGTATATATGGGGAACCAATTTGATTCTGCCCCTTCACAGGAGAAATGTTTGGAACTCCAACTAAAATAAAGAGAACTAGAACTGCAAAAACTATTGTAGAAATTGTCTGCCAGTTTTTTTTCACATTGAATATACTAAGGTAATCTCCTGCTCCAATGAAAACAGAAGCAAGTATTGCCATTGGCATTGAAAAACTTTCTATAAAGCGCACTGCATTTAGGGAAGCATAATATGTGGAACCAGCCCATAATAAAAGAAACGGAACCACATACATTGCAAAATGCGATTTTTCTTCCTTGATGTTTTTATAAAACCAGATTGGCAGGACAAAGAGGGACAATATAGCAAGTATGTAAACTGCAACATGGGTTGAAAAAGTTATAATTCTTGGCGCAGTTGGATTGAATTCCGCAACTGTTAGAAGGACATTTCGTATAACATCTCCACCCGGAACTAGAGGAGCACGCTGAATTGATCTTAATTGCAGAAATCCCTCAAATGAGCGCAGCAGGTTTGCGTGAAACGGACTTTCAATTATCGCAACCATTGTCAATCCTATAAGTAAAAATATTCCAATTACAACAAGGCCGCGCCACTCCTCCCTTAAAAGATGTCTGAACTTGTCCATTCCTTTTGTAAGAAGAGCATATAGTGGAATTAGCGCTGCAACTATTAAAAGGAATATTGTTCCGAAAAACAATTCCCTTACAAGCCCAAATTTCATAAATAAAATAAATACTCCAAATATTGTTGCAAAAAGAAGTGCGAGATAATACCATTTTACCTCAGAAAGCGGACCTTCCCTGAAAATTGCTGTTTCTAAAAGTCTAAGTGCATAGTAGATGAAAGCACTTAAAACTAATATAATTGCGGTTGCTGTGTATCCGCCAGGCCATGTGAAACCGAATAATCCAAGAGAGACTCCGGCAGTCCCTGCCCACAGAAATGATTTCTTTTTCCATGCCCTGAAAAAAAGAAAAACTGTAAACAAAGTGAAAAATCCAATTATTGCATCTGTATCGGCATGCCCAACAACACTTCTCTGCAAATAAGATGCTGAAAGCCCGAAAATAAGTGCTGCGGCTAGGGCTGACTTATCCCCAAATAATTCTCTCACAAGCAAAAACATGGATAATGTTGCAAGGACTGCAAAAAGAACTGGTGTAAATTTCATATACTCAATTAGAGTTGGGAAAAAAGATTTTCCAATATATCTGTATGAATACCCTACAAAATACTGGTAGAATTCTTTTGGTGCAGCTCCGCCCTCAGGAGCGTCATGCAAATAATCCCAATAAAAAGATTTCCCATCAACAATTTTTATATCTGTCCCGGGATAGCCTTGTTCATAAATCTCGCGTGCGTGCCTGTACTGCCACCAAGGATCGGCTGAGGCAAGAGGAGCTTCTTTAGGATAAGAATCAATGGGAAGAAGGCGGAGATAAGCGGCTATCAAAATAATTAGGAGAAGGAAAATATATACTGAAATTTTTCCTAGAATTTTTTTATGTTTTTCATCAAAAATTTTTCCGGCTAGTGAAAAATCAATAAAATATTCCTCTTTAGATTGTTTGATATGCTCTTTCTTTCCGGAAGGAGCGGAGCTCCTTTCGGCGCGCGAAATTTCCAATTTCGCGCTGTCCTCTGGGAGAACTTCGACCATTTGGGAGTGCGAAACTTCTTGTTTCGTGCTGTCTTTCGGCTCCTCCGTTTTTTCTTTTTCAGATCTACTAAGTACTATAAATTGGTCATCACTCTTCTTTTCAGAAGGTGCTACAGGCTCCTCTTTTTTAGATACAGATTTTCCAATTTCTAAGTCCTTCTCGAGGAAGCTGCTTATTTTATCAACGAGAGATTTCTTTTCCTCCTTTTTAGACATTTTAGTAAAAGTTAAGTCTTATAGTAAAGACTGACTTATTAATATAGCTTTATGTTAGCGCTAATTTTTCATAAGCTCGTGCAGAAAGACAGTCGCATAGGCTCCTTTTTCCAAATCAAATGAAATTTTTAAATTATTGTTTTCAACTGAATGGAAGATGTTTTTTATTTCTGCTAGGAATTTCCGCGGTCCTCCGCTTATGGAAGCTTCGGGAAAAGAGCTAATTTTTAGTTTTTCTTTTGGAATTCCCTTCTTTTCCAAAAATTCTTTTTGAAAATCGTTCAACTCACTATCGTAGCCAACAAGAGATGTTTCTCCGCTGAGAGATTTTTTACTTTTTAATCTGTCTGATAGCTCTTGATTAAAAATATAAGCCTGAAAAGCGTGCGTGAAAAGTTTGTACGTGTTTTTGTGCAATTTTTTAAACGCCCCTACATAGTCATTTGGAAATTGAACTAAATGATTTAGCAAAGCGCGCTCAAATCTCAGATAAATCGGGTATTTTTTCAATGCCTCCTTAAATGAGCCCCAGTTCTCTGATAAAAAGATTCTTGCTTCCTTTCCGTGCTCCAATTCGTTTTCAGCAGTAGCAGATAAAAAATCCTTAATCGCGCCTTCAATATTGTTTTTCAAAATTTTTTCCCCGATAATATGGTTGTTTGAACGTATTCCAAATCTTTGTTCCCCGAAAAAATTTGGAAGTCCGCCAAGTTTTTTTATTTCCTTAAGGAAATTTTCAATTATGGAAGTAAGTTCGCGTTTCGGAATATTTATTTCCCTGATTAAAATTGTAAATCTATTTCCCCATAAATCACCTAGTTCTAAACGGCTATCTTTTCCTGCAAAATCGCCGATTTTGCAATCATTTATTGAAATTTTTGAGAGCTGTTCTGCTTTTATTTTCCAAGCTGAAATTCTTTGAGATGTTAAAGCAAATTTATCCTTCGTGCCTGCAAAATGAAGGCGCTTTTTTGAAACTCCTAATTTATCTGAAATTTTTTTAAGCAAAACAGCCTGATTCCAATCCCTTTTTACAAGAGTAAATTCTGTATATTCGGAATTGTATTCTATTGGACTTGAATCTGGCTCAAGAGATGCTATTTCGTTATTCAGAGAAATTTCCTGGACTATAAAATCCTCTGGCTGCTTTTTTATAATTCCTCCAATTCCAGAAGTTTTTGTTGCAAATTCTGTAATTCCTATTTTTGATAAATTCATAATTAAGAAAGCAGAGGTAAGTGTCCAGTTATCTTATCAATTAATTCAGATTTCTCAGGACCAATTGCAAGTGCTGTTATTGTTCCTGCAGGAACTTCAGTCAGGCCAGCGTCCTTTATCAAAACAGCTGTTATTCCGCGGCGCTTTGCTTTTTTATATAAATCTTTTAACTCATTTTCAGAATTAACAGAAAGAACTACTTTTTTTGCGCCTTCGCGCTCCCACTTGTCTTTTATTATTTTTCCTGTCTTTGAATAAGCAGAGAGGGATGCATGAGCTACTTGAACTGCAGTTTTTCCACTGCTTAAATTCAAATCCTTTCTTATAGCTATAACTTGTTTGTACTCCATGGCAACTCTTTTATCTATGGAGCTTATTAAATAACTTTGCCACAATGCAAAACAGGGCAAAAATAAAAATTATTGGAACTTCGCATATCTCTCCTGAGAGCATAAGGCAGATAGAAAGAACAATAAGAAATGAAACTCCGGATTGTGTTGCAGTTGAGCTTGATCCAGGAAGATTGGAAGGTTTGCTAAGAAAAGAAACAGTTGGTTTTAAATCAATTTCTCAGATTGGGATAAGAAATTTTTTAGTTGCAAAAATTTTTTCATCTGTTCAGAGATATTTGGGAAGAAAAACAGGGGTTATGCCAGGAGAGGAAATGTTGACAGCAGTAAATATTGCCAGAGAGGTAAAAGCAGATTTAGCCCTCATAGACCAAAACATGCTTACCACCCTTGAAAGAATGAGAAGCATTCCGTTCACAGAGAAAGTGAAACTTTTCTTTAGCTTTTTTAAAAAAAGTGAAATAGAGGAAAAAATTGATTTGAGAAAAGTCCCGCTTGAGCAAGTTGTTGAAAAAGTTCTGCTTGAATTAAAGGAGATTTCTCCAAATTTATACAAAGTTTTGGTTGAGGAGCGCGATATTTACATGGCAAAGCATCTCACAAATTTGAGCAAAAAATATAAAAAGATCGTAGCTGTTGTTGGGGTGGGACACAAAAAAGGAATATTAAAAGTAATGAAAAAGCTTGAAAAAGAAAAGGAAGAAATGGATAAAAAAATTATGAAATACAAATATCACACAAGGCCTTATTCAAACTTATAAAAAGGTTTATATTTAGTACATTTTAATCTGAGAAGCATGAAAAATCTCTATGTGGTTGTGTTGCTTGCAGCAATTGTTTTGTTCAGTGGATGTATTGCTGCACAGCCTTCAACAGAAAATAACACAACTACAACAACTGAAGAGAACATTACTACAGAGCCATCTGTAAGCACCACTCCAGAACCTACTGAAAAAACAAATTCAATTATAAATGAAAAATTAGTTTCTGCTGGAAAAAATCCAGCGCTTGCGGTTTATGGGGATAAATTATGGATAGTCTTTGAACGATTTACAGGAAGTTCAGAAGATCTGTATGCGAAAACTTTTGACGGAAATAGTTTTGGAAGCGATATTTTGGTTGAAAATAGCAATATAGATGATATACACCCCGCCATAGCTTCCTATTTTGGAAATATGTATGTTTTCTATACACAAACAATTCCAAGAAGCCAGACAGCAACTATTTTTTACAAAATTTATAATGATAAGGGATGGAGCAGCAAAACTGAAGTTGGCGCTCTTGATTTGATATTTTATTATCACAACAGCAGTGCTGTGATTTATAAAAACGATTTGTATCTTTTTTGGACAAAGGGAAAGCCAAGCGACTATGGATTTATTTCTTCAAGATTGCTGAGAAAGGATTACTGGCTTGACGGGATAACACTGACAGGAATTGCTGCAACAACAAATGATAGGGATCCGAAAGTAGCACTGCACGGAAACGAAATATTTGTTTTGTATGAAAATTATGTTCCGAATGGGGAAAAAAATGATATTTATGTTAAGAAATATGAAAACGGATTCTGGAAAGCTGCTGAAAAATTGACAGGAAACAGCGGCAGCAGCTTCAAGAGTTCGGGAAGCCTTTATTCTTACAATGGAAAATTGTATGCGATCTGGGTTGAGCAGGGAGACTTTTACATGAGAACATCTTCGGATGGTTTTACATGGGATAAAACAATAAGACTTACAGAAAATAATATTGTGGAGGACGAGCCATCGCTTTTTGAGCACAAAGGAAATCTTTACATCGCTT
>JBBIPJ010000034.1:0-7166 GCA_037442905.1 archaeon | reverse complement strand
AGAACGGAAAAATCACAATCGGAAAAATATAGTGGAAAAATAAAATAAAAATTGCGTAAAGAATAGCAGCATAAATCCACCAGAGGAAAAAGTTTGCCAAAAGATAATAGAGAGCTGTTATTGTAATTAAAGAAATAACATATTCTAAAAAAAGTGCTTTGAAAAAATCTTTAAACCAGCCGGAGATTTTGTAATTTGAGAGCCCGAATTTATGCTCTCTTAAATAGAAGAAGTAGAAGGCTGTTGGAAATTCAACCAAATTTAAAATTGTGAGCAAAATTATTACAAAAATTTGCACAACAAGAAAATCACTAATGCCAAGGGAAAAATTTTTTATAAAAATATGCGCGCCTGAAAATAAAATTGCGCTTAAAGCGATAATTGGAAGAAAAATTCCGCTGAAAATTCTGTTAAAAAATCTTCCTCTAGAGTAGATCTTTGCTTTTTCTCTTAATTTCTTATTAAAGTTGTAGGGATACCTAACTTTTTTTCCCATAGCATAAAGGTTTTAAATACTTCTACCTTAAACTAGATTAGAATGATAGCATTATTTAAAAAGCTTGGCATAGGCGAAACTGCAGCTGCAGTAATTATGGTAGTCTTTGGAGTTATAATTTGGTTCTATCCTGATTTGGTTGGAAAACTAATAGCTATTTATTTGGTTATAATAGGGCTACTGAAATTGTTCTCAAAAAAATAAAATTATTTCCCAATCCCATATTTTCTCTTTAGCTCCCAGTGCCAGAAATAGTCGCGGATTTCTTTTTTATTCAAATAGAGCAAAATAGCAATCACAAAAATTCCAACAACTATAAAGATTTGCCAGATAGATGGATTTAGAATTTTCTTTGGAGGCGGTTTTGGAAATATTGTAAAGAATTGTGGCTCTGTTCTGTAAATCGTTTCATTTTGCACTCTTAATATAGCTTCTACTGTGTGCGTTCCCTCACTCCCGCTTATAATCCAGAATGGGCGAATTGTTGTCTCAAGGCCTTTTTGAGCTAAAAAGTCAGTGCTTGTAACCTCAATTCCGTCAAAAGCCAAAACAATTTTTCCAACTAAGTCAATATTTCCTCTATTAACAATTTTTATCTCGCTTCCAAACTCGCTCTCATTATAAAACCAGGAATTATCTAGCCCAAAGTTAACAGAAAAGCTGCGCCGTACATTTAAAAAGAAATTCTTTTCGCATCTCCCGTTGTTTCCATCAGTATCTTCAGCAAGCAAGCGCAAATTGTATTGTCCTGGCTGAGCAAGTTTTGGAGTTGAAACAAAAATTTCAAAATTTCCATTTCCGTTTGTTGTGCCTATAAAATTAACAGTGGTATTTTCACTTGGAGATGTGAGATAGGCAACAACAGGGATTTTACCAAGAGGGGTATCGTGAATATTTTTTAAATTTCCTGTTACTGCAAAACTCTCCCCGGGCAAAAATTCAGCTCTTGGAATTGTGCAAGTAAGTTTTAACTGATCACTGAGCGTTATTCCTGTTAAAACTACAAAGCCAACATTCCCGTTATTATCAACAACTTTAAAAGTAAGTGTATATGTTCCTGCGGGATCTGCTTTGTTAAAAGGATATGTTATGCTTATGAAACCGTCTGTTACAGAGGTGTTATTTGAATATACAGTTCCAATCTCTGAGTGCTCAAGCAAAATATTTCCAGTTCCATTTACAGCTGTTCCGCGCAGAGTAGTTGCTGTTCCTGTTGCTTCCAAAGTTTCCCCAATATTTAGTAGATATGAATTAACACTTGTTGTAAGTGGAAGAGTTTTTGAAATAAAGAAAAATCCTGATTCATATGTTGTTGAAAAAACCGGAATTTTATCAATATCAATTATTATTTGCCAATCAGTACCTACTTGAGTATTTTTTGCAATATTCCAAATTATATTCCCCTTATTTATTTGGGAAAAAGTAGCAGGAACATTTGCTTGAAAATTATAAATTCGCTGCGCAAGCGGAATTGTGATATTGTATCTCTGGCTATACGCTTTAAAAATAACTGTTGCTCCCAATAATGTCTGGTCAAGAGTTATTGTGCCATCAACAACTAACTGATCTCCAACATTGTAAGTTGTGCCTGTTTTTGGGCTTTTTATTTCAGCTGTTGAGGCAGCATCTGCAGATGAGAGTGCAAGCAAAGCGAAAAGCATTATCCACACAAACAAAAACTTTTTACCCATAAGCATCCCACCTGAATGTTATGCGCTTATAGTAAAGGGATATTTAAATATGTAATCTCAACGCTGTTTTGCTTTTATCTGGGCGTATTTATGGAGAATTGCAAGAGATTTTATTGCCCTGTCCGGAGTTGGGTATGTTGGAATTCCTGAGCGCTCTAGAATATCTCTGTGTAGTTGAGTGTAGTTCCCGCCTGCGCTGCAGACAAGCAACGGCTTTTGATACTTTACCTTCACTTCCAAGAGATGAGAAATAACATCGCTCTCGATATTTGGAGGCTGAAAGAGCAAAATTGCAAGAACTCCGTCAATATTTTTGTCTTCCATAGTTGCCTCAAGTGCGCATCTGTACATTGCTCCGCTCGCGCTCCCTGTTAAATCAATTGGATTGTGAAGAGTTGCAAATGGAAGTGTGCATTTCAACATTTTCTTTTTTGTCTGTGCAGAAACTTCTTCAACAATTAATCCTTCTTTTTCTGCATAATCAGTTGCCATGACTCCAAATCCGCCTCCATCTGTTATAATTGCGATTTTGTTTGATTTCATCAATGGCTGGGTTGCCAATGCGCGTGCATAATCAAACATTTCCTCAATTGTTTGCACACGAATAATTCCTGCTTGCTTAAATGCAGCAGAATAAATTTCATCGCTTCCTGCCAGGCTTCCTGTGTGCGATTGTGTTGCAATGATTCCTCTTGCTGAGCCTCCTGCTTTTAAGCATAAAACTGGCTTAATTTTTGAAACTTTTTTTCCAATTTCAATTAAGTCGCGCGCACGATTTGCGCCTTCAAGATAAACTGTGATAACTTTTGTTTCATTATCAGTTCCTAAATATTCCAGCAAATCAACTTCATCAATATCAACTGCATTTCCATAAGAAATAAATTTTGAAATCCCAAATCCCTCCTGCGCAGCCCAGTCTAAAATTACACTTCCAAAAGCACCGCTTTGTGTTAAAAATGCAATTGTTCCTTTTTGCGGCCTTCCTAATCTATAGGCAGGTAAAAAAAGCATATCAACTTGTGAAGCTGTGTCAAAAATTCCCAAACAATTTGGCCCGATAACACTTAATTTGTATTTTTCAATAATTTTTTTTAATTCATTTTCAATTTTTTCCCCGCGCGGGCCGATTTCTTTAAATCCTGAGCTAATTATTGTAACTGCCTTTACTTTTTTCTCTCCGCATTCTTTCAAAACTTTTGGAACAGTCTCTGCAGGTGTTAAAATTACAGCAGCATCAATCTCCTCATGAATATCTTTTACACTCGGGTGTGCTTTTAGGTTCAAAATCTGGTCTGCCTCTGGATTCACAGGGAAAATTTTTCCTGCATATCCCTCCTCAACAAAATTTTTCAAAACTATGTGCCCGATTTTTTGTGGATTTCTTGAAGCGCCGATAATTGCTACTGATTTTGGATTAAAAAAAAGCTCTAAATTTTTTACCATTTGAGTAAATTAAGAGAGATAAGAATGCTAACTATTTTAATGTTTTTGCCCGAAGAAATGTGCAATCCTGTGAATGCCCTCTTCTATACGATTCTCTTTTTCAGAAACAAAAGTGAGCCTGCAGTGCCTTTTTCCAGATGGGCCAAAATATCTGCCTGGAATAACAACAACATGTTTTTCTTTCAAAAGCTTCTCTGAAAATTTCTCCTCGTTCATTTTGTGGTCGCGCAGATGTATTGAGAAATCAACAAAATAATAAAATGCACCTTGTGGTTTTACAAATCCTGCCAGCGGCAAATACTTTTTTAACATTTTCCCCATAAATTCCATTCTTTTTCTATAAGTTGGAAGAACAGTTTTGCGCAAATATTGTTTTTTAACTTTGTAAAACGCCTCTGCGCCGATTTGGGAAATGTTTGAAGGACATAGATTTACATACTGGCTTAATTTTGCAATTGCCTCAATTGCTTTTTGAGGGCCATAAACATACCCAAGCCTGAATGCTGGAGCAGAGCAGGATTTTGAGTATGTGAAAACTGCTAAAGTGTTCTCGGGGGCATATTTGTATGCAGGCCAATGCTTTCCATGATAAATAATATCTTTGTATGTTTCATCTGTTATGAGCCAGAAATTATGATCGCTTGCAAAATTAGCAACAGCTTTTATTGTTTCCTTGCTCAAAACTCTGCCTGTTGGGTTATCAGGACTGAGGAGTATGAGAGCTTTTGTCTTTTTTGTGATTAAATTTTCAATTAATTCTGTTTTAATCTCAAAATTTTCCTGCCATTTTGTTTTTACATAGCGAATTTTTGCGCGCTCTTTTATTCCTGGGCCTGGGAAGCCTGCATAGGTAGGATCAGCAAGAATAATTTCATCCCCAGGATTGATTATTGATTCAAGAACAAGGTCAATTGCCCCTGTTGCACCTGTTGCCAAACAAATCTGATTCGGAGAAATTGAAATTTTTTCATATCTTTTTAAATCAGCGCAGATTTTTTCGCGCAAACTTAAATTTCCTTTTGTTGCTGTGTATTGCATTGCCTTGAATGAATCTTTTTTTAGGGCAGAAATTATTGCATTAACAACTGCGCGCGGTGGCGGAAGAGATGGAGCTCCGCCTCCAAAAGAAATTATATCTTTGTGTGCTTTTGATTCTGCTAATAATGCGGCTATCTTTCGAATAGGGCTTTCTCGCAATTCATGCTCGATTGTTGCAAGTTCGAGGGGCATTTTATTCTTTGAAATTTGTGAAAGCTTGCGGCTTGCAGCTGGCAGCTTGCAGTTGAAGTAATTATACTGCGAGCCGCTAGCCGCGAGCTGCTAGCCTTAATTTACTTCCAAGATTATCCTTGCATCCGCAGCTTTTGCTTCTTTTTCATTTACAAAAAGCGGATTTATGTCAAGCTCTTTTATCTGTGGATTGTCGTACATTAACTGGGAAACTTTTAATAGCATATTTATAATTGAATTCTCATTAACAGATTTCTGCCCGCGGAATTGTTGCAAAATTTTATAGCCCTTTACCTCGTGCAACATTTCCTGAGCATCAAATTTTGAGATAGGGGCAACTCTAAAAGTAACATCTTTCATAACCTCAACTAAAATTCCGCCAACTCCGAACATGACTGTTGGCCCGAATTGAATGTCTTTTATTCCGCCAATAATTACTTCCTTTCCAGAGGCCATTTCCTGAATTAAAACTCCGTGAATTCTTGCGCCTTTTTTATAAGAGCGCGCGTTTTTTTGCAGAGTTTCAAAAGCTTGTAAAACTTCTGCTTCTGTTTTTAGTCCAACAGCAACTGCATGTGCCTCTGTTTTATGAACAATATCAGGAGAAACAACCTTCATAACAAGCGGGAAGCCGATTTTTTGGGAAGCCTTAATTAAATCACCTTTTTTATTAACTAAAATTCCTTTTGTGACTGGAATTCCATAAGCGGAGAGAACCTGTTTTGCCTCAACTTCTGTCAAAACATTTCTTCTCTGAGCCTTAACCCTATTAAATAAATTTGTAATAACTGCTTTTACCATAAGGAGAGATAAGGCTGTTGGTGTTATATAGTTTAATATTGGATAATGGAATATCTCCGCATTATTCTTAAAAATTCATTATCGTTTTTTATTGTGCCTAGAAACTTTTGGGGTTCATCTTTAATTCTCTTAAAAAGTTCAAACCACTTATTTCTAATCTCATTTGATTCGAAAATAAACACAAGTCTATTTGTCCGCGCATCGAACTCAATACTAACTTTTTTACTAAAAGCAGTAATTTTTCCAAAAGTACTTAAAAGATCTGGATTAAATGTAATTCCTCCGCCATAAGTGATAACTATCGCAGGCTTTCTTGTTTTAACAGGTGCTTCAGTAGAAAACCCAAGCATTGCCATAAACCAAACAATTTGCCTGAACTCTTCTCTCAATGTAAGAGGATTTTCAGCAGGGCTTTTTCTTCTTGCCATCTCAAAGTGTTTTGACTCGGAAAGTATTTAAGAGTTTCCAGAGAAATAGAGCAGCTATGATTCTTGACATACATCTGCACACAATTTTCTCTGATGGAATAAATAGTCCGGCTGAGATGGCAGCTCAGGTAAAGAGATTAAAAATAGATGGTTTTGCAATCACAGATCATAATACAGTTAGGGGGATAAAAGTTGCAAAGGAAGCTGCAAAAAAATTAAAGCTGACTTTTATCCCAGGAATTGAGGTTTCTGCGCGCGAGGGGCATGTTCTTGGGCTTTTTGTTAATGAAAATATTCCAAAAGGTTTGAGCGCGGTTGAAACAGTTGAGCGCATCCATGTACAGGGTGGAATAGCAATTGCTGCACATCCATACGATCATTTTAGGGAAAGTGTCAAAGATTTAGTCAGGAGAGTTAAGTTTGATTATATAGAAGTTTACAACACGCGTGCGCCTTTTTTGCCCGATAACTGGAAAGCAATGAGAGTTGCAAAAGAGCTGGGCATAAAGGGAACAGCAGCCTCGGATGCACATGCAATTGAGGAAGTTGGCTATGGGACTGTTTATGTAAAGAGTTTAAACAATTTCATCTCTGGAAAAATAAAAATCCACAGGGCAGAATGGACCCCGCCCTGGATTATGGCTTATGGAAAATTCCGCAGATTGCTGAAAAAACACGGGCTCTATTAGATAGGCAAATCACTAGAATTCTGCAAATTTTTAAGCGAGATTACATTAATTGCTCAATCTTGCGCACAATTGGCACTGTGAACAATAGCAGTCCAAGCCAAACAATAAAAATCACCAGAACAAAAGATGGCCAGTCAACCTCAAGTCCCTGCACATGCGAAATCATCAGTACTAAGGCTCCAAAAGAAAGTATGAGTGCGCCGATAAAGCTCAGTATGATTTCCTCAACAGCGAACTTTATTTTCTTTTCCTCGCTTGCTCGCATTGGCATTTTTGCCATGATAGCAGATAAATTTAGGGTTTTTAAATACTTTACTACTTTGAAATTTGTTATTGCTAGACGCTTGAGGCTCGATGCTTCACAAGGGGTAGGTTGGATCACAATGAG
>JBBIPJ010000033.1:0-7193 GCA_037442905.1 archaeon | reverse complement strand
GCTTTTGCAATTGCGCTCGCAGGAATGAGCATTGCTAGTTATACGGATGTACAAAAAAGGGAAGTACCAAATAAAATTTCTTTTGGATTAATAGCAGTGATGATAATCCTGCGCGCGATTTATGCTTTGCAGGAAAATAATTTATTTTATTTATGGCTTTCACTTGGAATAGGCGCTGCTTTTTTTGGTATGGGAGTGTTATTTTTTTATACGCAGCAGTGGGGCGGCGCTGATGTAAAACTTTTAGCAGTTTTGGGAATTGGATTCGCAACAATTTATCCAGAGTTTAAGCCAATTCTGCCAGTTAGCTGGCCTTTTTTCATAACAATCTTAATGAATTTCTTTTTTATTGCAGTTGCGTATTCAATAATTTATTCTCTGATTCTCGCAGTTTCAAACAAGCGGGTTTTCCCTGATTTCAAGGCTTCCTTGAACAAGTATGAATTGCTTTTTGGAATTCTTGCAGTTATTACAATTCTAATTCTTGGGAGATATGAAAAAATATTTTATGCGTTGATGGCAGCGCCTGTTTTCTGGTTTTTGACAAAATTTTTGCGTTCAGTGGACAAAAATTGCATGTATAAAATTACAAAGGTTGATAAATTAGTTGAGTTTGATGTTCCTGACAGGGATATTAGAATTGGAAAAAAAGTTATTGTTAATTCAAAAGATCCCAATGGGATGAGTTTGGAACAAATTTCACAACTTAAAAAATACGTGCGCTCTGGAAAGTTAAAAAATGAATTCAAAATTAAATGGGGAATTCCTCTGATTCCTGTTTTTCCAATAACTCTGGTTGCAAGCCTTTATTTTGGGGACATTTATTTTGCGCTTGTGAGATGGATAATATTTGGGAGAGTATTTTTTTAAATTAGGAAGGTAAGAAAAAGATTGCAGTTAGAATATAATTTTTTTAAAAAATTCCGCCTTTTGATTTTTCGATATATATATATATCAAATTTCTTAATTTATAAGTGAAATGGAAAAGTCAAATCTGGCTTTAGTTGGTATAGTTGCTCTAGTTATTGCAGTGATTGCTTCGGTTGCGACTATAGGCATAACTGGATATCAAATATTTGGTGCAAAGAAAACAACACTTAGGTGTTTTACAATGGATGTAACATCTGGTAATTCAGGAAATGCTGTTTGCCAAGGCCGCGGTAGTACATGTGTTGCTGCACTTAGGTGGCGTAGTGAGGAATTACTAAATTCCAGTGATAGGTCATGCACTGGCGAACAACAGGCGCTAGACGCTTTTGCTAATTTATACCCATGTAGTGGTGGTTTGACAACTCGAAGCTATTGTGATTGGAATACAGGCGCAGAACCCTTCTATGGTGACTCACGCGTAAACTATTACCAATACCAGGTAGTTTGTTGCAAACTAATTTAATAAGAGCAACAATTAGAAATTGAAAAGTTTATTTCTTTTATTTAGACTTTTTACTGCGTTTGCACGACTGTTTGCTCTTCCAAAAGCAAAATTTCCGCCATTTTTGCATAAGCAGGCCTTGTTATAAAGTACCCGATTAAAAACCCGAGAATTGTTGAAATAGCAAATCCTTTCAGAGCAAATAATCCTGGGAAAAAGTTTTCAAACAATAATGGAAACATAGCTGCAACAACTGTTGCAAGAGCTACTAAAATAATTCCAAATGCTATTTTTGTTCTTCTTTTCAAATCCCAGGAATCTTTCAGACTGCCTGAAAGAATTTCGTCTGTAATTATTATTTGCTGCTCAACTCCTGTTCCGACACTTGCAATAATTCCTGCAATTGCCGGCAAATCTATAACCCATGCATTACTCAAAAGAGATGCGAGTCCTAAAAGGAGTACAACTTCGCTTGTTCCTGTAAAAATTATTGGAATTGCAACTTTTAATTTTCTATAGCGCGCAAAAATAACTCCTCCAACTAAAATTATTGCAAAAAGTCCTGCAATTCCAGCACTTCTGAAAAAGTCCCTTCCGAGTTTCGGGTCAACATAGTCCTGGGAAATTATTTCCATTGATTCTATTTCTGAAGGCAATCTTCCAGCCTCGAGAACAACTTTCACTCTTTTTGCGTCCTCAAAAGTTCTTGTCTGAATTACTAGATTTGATGTTGTTTCTCCCTGCTTCCAGCTTGAGAGCAAGGATTGCGCAGGCGGAGCTGAGAATTCCTCCTCTCCGTCCAAGAGCATTGCAATTTTTGGAATGCACTGCCCGCTTCCTATTCCAAGCTCTGGGAGAGAACATGCGAGTTGCTCTCCGCATTGTTCGTCCTGAGTACAGCTCGAAGTCTGCGTGGGAGTTAATCTCAAATAAGAATCGCGAAGGTCGTTTGCTGCGCCTTCCTTAATGTTAAGCCCAACTTGCCATGCTCCACTTCTTGAATCCCTGGAAGGCTCTCCAATCGGAGGAATTATAACCTCACCTCCAAAAATTGTTTCGTTTAAAACTTTTAACTCAAATTTTCCAATTGATTTAACTAAGTCAACCAATCTTTCAGAGCCTTCTCCTGCCATTTCAACAACTATGTACTTGTTTCCCTGGAAGTCCTCTATGTGCTTGGGAACAACTCCGCTCAATCCATACGCATCAAGTCTTTTTGCAAGAACAGAGGCAGTTGTTGTAAAGAGTTGCTCAGAAAGATTTACTCCAGAAGTTGTTTTTGGAAGAACTGTTACTCTTGCGCCTCCCTGAAGTTCTAATCCAAGCCTAAGCCTTGTTGGGGAAACGCGCTTTACATTTAATCCAAGATATGTTGTGTTTCCCACTTGGGCTGAAAAAATTCCATCCAGAGTTTCTATTTTTACTGTTTGGCTAAGTTGAATTTTTGAAATTGCGCTTGCATAGTCATCGATTGTTTTAATTTGAACGCCATTTATAGATTTAATTATATCTCTCTCTGCTATTTTTCCGTAAAAAGGAGAATCTTTAAACACAAAAGAAACTTCTGCACCGCCTTTTTTATAACTTGGAAGAAGGAGAATGCTAATTACAACTAAAACAATTAAAAGAATTATTCTTTTCTCTGTGAAGAATATTTTTGCTTTTCCCATTACTTTCTAAACCTCAGCAACAATAATGCATTTAATATCCACGTATTTGGAATATCTGCAAACGCGCCCATTAAAAGTGCGATTGCAATTTGTTTTATTACAATTGATTCTGCAAAAAAGAATAGAGCTGCTAGAGAAACAATTGTAGCCGCACTCATTGTAAGCCCGGTGCGCATTGCTTTTCCAACCCTGTCAAAAACTTCGCCCTCTTTTTCTTTGAGAATTTTTTCAGTTAGAATTATGTTCGTATCAACACCATATCCAATAATCATTAAAAGAGCTGCAAAAGTTGCCAGGCTTAATTTGATATCAAAGAACACCATGAATCCTAAAATTGCAACTAAATCATAAACAGTTGAGACAAGAATTGCAACAGAAGGTGCAACTGCCCTATAAGCAAAGCCAACTACAATCATCATTAAAATAAATGCAACTACAAATGCCGTCTGAGCCTCTCTCCAAAAAGTCCCTGCAAGCGCAGGAGCTATTACACTAATTGAGTAATCTGTTGGCTTTAACTCCTTTTTTAAAAATTCAGAAACAGCGCTTACTAATTTTTCCTGCTCTTTTAACCCTGAGACTGAAACTATTACACGCTCCTGCTGCCGTGTTGTAGGATTGACAGTTGTTGAAACGTCAATTTCCTTTGTTCCAAGTTTTGAGCTTAAAAAAGATTCAAAATTTTCAGTATCTATTTTCTCTTTTTGCGGGATTGATATCTGAACTCCTCCTTGAAAATCCAGACCTTTTTTCAAAAAGCTTCCAGTTTGTGTATAATTCTGAAGCAGGAAAAATATAGCTACTATAAAAATTACAACTGGGACAATAAAGAGTTTTTTTGCTAGCTCGTAATTGTATTTAAGCTCCATGGGATAGAGATATAAAATTAACCATATATTAATATTTAATCATGCTTCGGGAGCAAAGCTCCCTCGCACCTTTCACTTCGTTCAAGATGACACAGAATTTAATTGAAATTGGATTTGTAGTTGTGCTTATTGGATTTATACTTATAATAGCAGGAGCTATTTTAAGCGGCGGAACAAAGAGTACAAAAGTTGCAGTTGGGGGATTTATAGGCCCGATTCCATTTGGATTTGCAAATGACCCGAGAATGCTAAAAATTGTTATTGCTATAACTGCGGCATTCTTTATTATTTTCTTAATATTTCCATTTATTTTGAGGTATCTTAAATGACAGAACAGAGGATAAAGCACGGGGACAATTTATTGTTCATTGGAAAAAAGAAGTATCTAATTAAATTGGAGCAGAACAAGTTTACAACAGAGTTTGGTGATTTTAATCTCGGCGCTCTTGTTGGGAAATCATGGGGAACAAAATTAAAAACTCATTTAGGAGAAGAGTTTATTGTTGTTCCACCAAGGCTTCCTGATTTGATGAAAAAATTAAAGCGTGCACCGCAAATCATAACTTTAAAAGATGCGGGAATTATTGCTGCTCTGACAGGATTAAACAAAGAGGATATTGTTGTTGAAGCTGGAACAGGGAGCGGAGCATTGACAGTTTATTTGGCAGGAATTGCAAAGCACGTTTACACTTATGAAATTAGAAAAGATTTCTATGAAATTGCGCGCGCAAATTTTGAAAAGCTGGGAATAAAAAACATTACAATTAAAAACAAAGATATAATAAAAGGAATTGATGAGGACAGTGTTGATTTAGTTGTGTTGGACATGGAATTTCCTGAAAAAGCTTTCAAGGCTGCGCATAGAGCGTTGAAAGTTGGGGGTTTTTTAGTTATTTATGCTCCTGTTATTGAGCAAGTTTCCAGATTTAGAAATTTCTTGGATGAAAAACATTTTGCAAATATTGAAACTTTTGAGTGCATTCTCCGCCCATGGAACATTGAGCCTCCAGATAAGAGCAGGCCAAGCGGAAATTTTTTGGCGCATACTGGGTTTTTGACTTTTGCAAGAAAAGTTTGAGAAGGGTTTTTAAATAGGCTGTTCTATATATTGAGGGACAGGGAGCGATGGTAAATCTCAAAGGCAAAGATATTATCTCACTGCGGGAACTAAAAAAAGATGAGATAGAATACTTGCTTTCGCGCGCTTCTGATTTTGAAAAAATACTGCAAAAAGATGGATATACGAATATTTTAGAGGGAAAAATTTTAGCAACTCTTTTTTATGAGCCTTCAACAAGAACAAGATTAAGCTTTACAACAGCGATGCACCGCTTGGGCGGGAGTGTAATTGGGTTTTCAGAGCCGGAAACAACATCAACTGTGAAGGGGGAAAATTTGACAGACACAATCAGAACAATTGAAAATTATGCAGATACTATTGCAATAAGACACTCTGAAGAGGGCTCAGCCAAACTTGCAGCACAATATTCGAGCAAGCCAGTAATTAATTGCGGGGATGGCTCGCATGCTCATCCAACCCAAACTCTGCTTGACCTATACACTATAAGAAAGGAAAAGAAAAAAATTGATGGCTTAAAAATCGCGCTTGTCGGGGATTTGAAATACGGGAGAACTGCGCATACCCTCTCTTATGCACTTGCGCTTTTTGGCGCTGATATAATTTTTGTTTCTCCAGAGAGTTTGAGCATGCCAAAGGATGTTACATCTGAATTAAAAAATAAATTTGACATTGAGATAAAGGAATACACAAAAATGGAGAGCATAATCAGAGATATTGATGTTCTCTATGTCACAAGAATCCAAAAAGAGCGCTTTCCTGACCCAGAGGAATATGAAAAAGTTAAGGGAGCCTATAAAGTTGACCTGAAAGTTTTGGAAAATGCGAAAAAGGAACTCATAGTTTTGCATCCATTACCGCGCGTTTATGAGGTTGATCCTGAGCTGGATAATACAAAATTCGCAAAATATTTCCAGCAAACTTATTATGGAGTGCCAGTAAGAATGGCAATACTTGCAAGTGTTTTAGGAAAATGAAAGAAGAACAGGAACTGAAGATTCAGAAAATAAAGAACGGGACTGTGGTGGATCATTTACCGCGAGGCACTGCTTTGACTGTTCTGCACATTCTGGGAATAAACAAGGATTATAAGAATGCGGTATCAATTGCAATGAATGTCCCGAGCAAAAGTTTGGGAATGAAGGATGTTGTAAAGGTTGAAGACAGAATTTTGCGCCCGGAGGAAACTGATAAACTTTCTTTAATCGCGCCTGAAGCAACAATAAATATTATTCGCGATTACAAGGTTTCGGATAAGAGTAAGGTGGCTGTTCCAAATGAGATAATAGGAGTTTTAAAATGCGGAAATCCATCCTGCATTACAAACAAGAGGGAGCCAGTTACTCCGATATTTAATGTTGAGAAAGAAAAGCCTATTGTTTTGCGCTGCAAATTCTGTGAAAGGATTATGGAAAGGGATTTGATTGAAATGCAGCTATAATTCTTTATGAAAAAAATTAAAGTAATAGCTCTGGATGTAGATGGAACAATAACTTTTCATGATAAATTGCTTGATATACAAGGCTATAGAGCGATTTTAAAAACAAGTAAAGCCGGATTAACTGTAATTTTAACAAGTGGAATTCCTGTTCAGGGGCTGAGGCCTGTTGCAGGCATGCTAGGAGCATCAAAATATCTCATTGGTGAAAATGGTGGAGTGATTTTTGATGGAGAAAATTTGGAAATTTTGTCAAGTCCTGAAAGCGCGAGAAAGTGTTTTGAGGAATTAAAAAAATCTGGTATAAAGGGAATTGAAATTTATTCAAAAGCAGATATGAGGTTGAGCGAGGTTTGTTTGAAATTAGGACCAGATATTAGAAAAATTGAAAAGATCGCGCAAAAATATGGCTTAAGAGTTGTTGCAACAGGATTTGCAATACATTTAGTAAAGCCAGGAGTGAATAAAGGAAATGCTCTTAAAAGATTGCTAAGAAAGATAGGACTTAATTTAAACGAATGCGCTGCAATTGGGGATTCTAGGAATGATATTGAAATGGTTTCGCAGAGTGGATTAGGAATTGCAGTCGGAAATGCACGCCCAGAGGTAAAAGCTGTTGCAAAGCATGTAACAAAAAAATCGCACGGCGCAGGTGTTATGGAGGCTGTGGATTATATTTTGAGATTTAACAAAAAATCAAAGAAGCAAAAATGCAGGAATTATTACAAAGGCAATTAAAATAAGCTGTATTATGCTTCCGAAAATC
>JBBIPJ010000032.1:0-7374 GCA_037442905.1 archaeon | reverse complement strand
AGATGGCAATTTTAAAGCCGCAGATTGCAATTCTTGATGAAACAGATTCAGGACTTGATATAGATGCACTGAAAACAGTTGCAAGCGGAATCCAGAGTTTAGTTTCTCAAGAATTAGGGGCGCTTTTAATCACTCACTATACAAGAATTTTAAATTACATTAAGCCTGACAGAGTACATGTAATGCTGAATGGAAAAATTGTAAAATCAGGCGGCGCTGATTTAGCTAAAGAATTGGAAGAAAAGGGATACGAGTGGACACAAAGCGAAGGCTGATTAGCTATCAAATTGGTTAGCTCACAAACCTTCGCTTTGTGTTGAGAAGGAGTTTGCTGCTAAAGCATAATTAATTGCTATTATTCCTTAACCCCAAAAATTTTTCTCAAAACAGCGCCTCTTAGCTCCTTTGCTTTTTTCAGGAAAAAATATTTTCTCATCGCCTCATATAATTGAGGGTCTTTTCTTTTTATTTCTGCAAAAATTTTTTGAGTCTGCTCCAATGTTAGAAATTCGCGGCTTATTTTTGGAACATACTTAACCCCCAAAAGTGCAGTCCCGTAAATTGTTGCAGCTGTAAGGAGTATTGCCGCTGGCTCGTTGAAATTTTTTATAAAATCAACAATTGCTTGATTATCTGAAAAACTTTGAATAAGCCAGGTTTTTACATAGCTTACAAAAATAGTAAAGTCTGTGTCCGCAAAAATGCTGCTTACAACTTGCCCTGTCGGCCTTATAAAAGTTAGGGAACCATAGCCAAAATAAACAGTGTTTCCTCTTTTTAGCCCCTCTTTCATTAAAAACAATCCTAAAATAGCTTCAAAAAACTGGGGCGCTATAGCAACAATTGCTCTTTTAAGAGCCGAATCAATGTCAATGTAAATTTCAGACCTCTCCAACCCAAATCCAAGTTTCCAGCCCTGTACCTTGCCACCCAAACCTAGTGCAGTTACTGCATGCTCAATTTCATGTGGTATTTGGGAAACAAATGTACCTCCCACAAAAGCACCAAAAAATTTTGCAAAGTTTTTTATTTCTTTCTTTGTGGGCAACTCCCTGCCTTTGTGGCCGAGCATTCCTCTTTCTGCGATAATATAAATTTTCTTCCCAATCAAATCAAAAATATAGCTAAACCCTGCTTTTGTTTTTACAACAATTTGCCTGGGTGCTTCCTCGGGCTTTTTTCGTTTAAAGGGCATAATATTTATATCAGCCCAATTATATATTATTTTTACCTTATGTTCAGAAAAACTAGTAAAGAAATCGAAGAGTTTTATGAAAATTTAAAAAAGTATGGCTTTAATTCAGCAAAGCCGTGGTTTTATCTTTCTGCTTCTTTGACAGACGCCCCAAATCCAAAAGAGCTGAGAGAATTTTATGAAAAAATAGGAGAAATAGTAAGGGCGCACGGATGTTTTTGCTATCTTCCGATGTGGATTACCCCTCCTGAGAAGCCAGGGATTTTCCCTGTTGATGTCTATGAAACAGACATGAAGGCAGTTAAGATGTGCAAAAAAGGCGGGGCAATGATAGCAGTTCTTGAAGTCCAGAGTTTTGGGGTTGGCGCAGAAATACAAAAGGCATTTTCAGAAGGAGTAAGATTAATATATCTGATTCCATCTGGAACGAAAATTTCGCGTCTTATAAAAGGTGGCGGGGAAAACATAAGGCGTGCAACCGAAGGGATGATTATGATTTATTACAGGGGTTATACTGATGCGCTTAACAAATTGAGCAAAGTTCTCGAAAAACTTGGTTATAAGAAAACCTTATAAGCTCATTAATCAAGAGTTCTAGAATCATGGCAGAAAAAAAATCAAAAGAGCAGATAGAAAAAGAAATTCTGAAAGAAGCTGCTCAAGAGGCTAAAAAAGAAAGAAAAGCCCCCGCGCCCCAAAAGAAAGAAAAAACTGAAAAACCAACTGCAAAGGAAAAATTAGAAGCCGCAGCAGGCCAAAAAACCGGCGGTGTTGTAAAGCAGGCTTTGGAAACAGTCAAAACTTTGCGCGAAAAGCCAGAGGAGAAAAAAGAAAGAAAAATAAAATTTGAGCGCGTTTATACTGTCCCTGTTAAAAGATTAGTCCAGAGAACAAGAAGAACAAGGCTCGCAGCGCGAAATCTGCGCACTTTTGTTTTAAAGCACTCAAAGGCAAAAGAAGTAAAAATTTCTGAGGAAGTAAACCATTTTATCTGGCAGCGCGGCTACCAGAAGCCGCCAAGCAAAGTTCGTGTTTCTGTAAGCGTTGATGAGGAAGGGCTGGCGACTGTTTCGCTTAAGAAATAAATAATGGCTTGTGGCTGGTAGCTTGTAGCTCGCAGTAATAATTAAATGGCTAAGAAAGAAAAATCACACAGCGAAGAGGAAAAATTCCAAAAGAAATACTTGGAATATAATCTTTACAGAAACCAGCTACAGGGTTTGTCCGAGGAGCTTTCAACAATTGCTGCAACTGTCCATGCAATGAACACTGCGCTCGAAACCCTTGAGAACTTTGATAAATTAAAGGAAAACCCTGAAATTCTTGTTCCGATTGGAGCGCAGACTTTTGCGCATGCAAAGATTACTGACTTAAAGAATGTTCTGGTAAATATTGGCGCAAACACAATTTTAAAAAAGGATGTTCAAAAGGCTATTGAAACTTTAAATAATCAGTTGAAGGAGCTTGAGGAGGCGCGCACGAAAATAGAAACAAATATAAGGGAGCTTGGCGAAAAATTGGAAGAGATGGAGCCTGAATTGGAGGAATATACGCAAAAATTGAGGGCAAAGGAGGAGAAGTGAAGGAACTACCTACGCTCAGACTTTCATTGAGATATTTAAAAATTCCACTAGAACTCACTCGCATTGAATTGTATAGCGAAAAGGAGCTTGCTAGCATGGCGTGGCAGGAGCTCTATGATTATCTGCATATGCTAAAAGGACTCATAAGACAGGCTAAGTTCAATCTTTCTATTCTTCGCACTGCAACAGCGGAAATGCGAACCATGAAAAATGCTATTCTTGGAAAAAAGTTTCAGAACTTTATAGAAAGAGCCGAAACTGGAAAAATTCAGCGCTCTCACCGGAAAAGACACTCATTTGCAATACTTGTTTTTGAAGAGGTTGAAACTAAAGAAGAGGCTTTCGAGGTGGTTAATGCTTTGGATATTACCATAAAAGACATTGAGGAGTATGAAAAAACTATAAATGAAAGGCTTAAAGCCTTAAATGACCAGGTTAGGCGAGTGCAGGCGAAAATTGAGCATTTAAAGCACGAGAGTCTTGTGAGAAGATTTTAGGAAAACTAATTAAACCATTTTACTCTAATTCTATTCTATGTTTGAAAACCTAAAGAAAAAGCTGAAAGGCTTTTTTTCAAGAAGCAGGCAGAAGAGGAGAAAATTTCAGGGGAAATTGAAATCCCGCCTGCTCCTGTTGAAGAAGAAAGAGAGGGTAGCGAGTATCGGGTATCGGGTAGCGAGACAGAAGAAAAGAAAGAAGAAGTTCCCCCACCCCCTCAAGAAGAAAGAAAAGAAGAAATCCCCACTGCAGAGGAAAAAATTGAGGAAATGATTGAGGAGCCAAAGCCTCCAAAAGAGGAAGTGGTTGAAATAATAACAGTTGAGCCTGAAAGGGAAAAGCCTCCTGCTGAAGTTGAAGTCATAAAAGTCCATGAAAAACCAAAAGAGGTTGTAAAGGAATTAAAAGCAGAGATTGAGGAAGTCGAGGAAAAGCCAGGCTTGTTCAAACTTTTTTCAAAAATTACCCACAAAGAATTATCTGAAAAAGATTTAAACCCGATTTTGTGGGAACTGGAAATTGCTTTAATGGAAAATGATGTTGCGAAAGAGGTTTCTGAAAAACTCTGCTCTGAGGTTAAAAATTCACTCCTGGCAAAAAAAGCAAAACGCGGAACTGTTGAGGAAATAATTAAAAGCACCTTAAAAAACGCTGTTAATTCAATTCTAAGCGCAGAGGCGCCTGATATTCCTGACTTAATTGAAAAGAAAAAGGAAAAACCTTTTGTAATAATTTTCTTCGGCTTTAATGGAACAGGAAAAACCCTGACAATTGCAAAATTCGCAAAACTTTTGCAGGAAAATAATTTTTCAGTTGTAATGGCAGCAGGCGATACTTTTAGAGCAGCAGCAATTGAACAATTAGAGGTGCATGCAAAAGCTTTGAAAATTCCTATAATAAAGCAGAAAAAGGGCGCTGATTCCGCAGCAGTGATTTTTGATGCTGTGAAACATGCAAAAGCAAAAGGAATTGATGTTGTTCTTGCAGATACTGCCGGAAGAAGTCATACAAATGTAAACTTAATGGATGAGCTGAAAAAAATTGTCCGCGTGAACAAGCCTGATTTAAAAATTTTTGTCGGAGATTCTTTAACAGGAAATGATGCTGCTGAGCAGGCAAAACTTTTCAATGATGCTGTTTCTATTGATGCAAGCGTTTTGACAAAAATTGATACAGACCCCAAAGGAGGGGCGTGTTTGTCAGTTTCCTACATTACTGGAAAACCAATTCTGTATCTGGGGACAGGGCAGGGTTATGGGGATATGATTCCTTTTAGTGCAAAGTGGTTTATAGATAAGGTGTTTTAGATATGAAGAAAAAAATAATCTCATTAGGCATTCTTATAGTATTAATATTAATCAGCGGCTGTATTTTTCAGGCCCAGCAAGGTGCAGAGATTTCTGAAAAAGAAAAAATTGACAAAGGAGGAGAGGATATTGCTGATTCTGGCGAAGTTGAAAACAAAACTCCAGTCAATCTTGCAGAAGTATTGAATAAAACAGATCAGGAGGTTTGCGAGATGACCCTGGGGAAGTGGGTTAATGGTGAGTGTGTTTGTCCTGAGGGTTACAGCTTGAATATTTATAAAAATACCTGCGTGCCCCGCGCCAAGATAGAGGTTCACTGATTTTACTACTCTTAAGTAATTAAAAACTCTCTAAAGAAATATATTTAAGCCGTTCTATACACTTTTTGTAAGGGAGATGGGAATTAAGCGATTAGTTCTTGCTATAGCACTCCTATTTATAATAATTAATATCATTGTTCTATCTTCTTTTGCTCAAACAGGCGCAGAGAATTCTGAAAAGTTGATGAGCATTGATAAAACAATTGAAAATAAAAAGATTGACTCTTTTTTAAAAGAAAAAATTTCTAAACAACCTCTTGGAAAAATAAAAGTTTTAATTTCTGCAGAAGATTTAGGTAAATTTGATAAAGTTTCTTCTCTTGCTTCAAAAAAAGGAAAATTAATCGGAAAGTATAAATTTGGAAAAGTTGTTGTTGCAGAGCTCCCAGCGAATTTAGTTGAAGAGATTTCTCGTGATTTAAATGTTAAGAAGATTTTCGCTGATAGGGAAGTTAAATTTTTCTTAGATTCAAGCACAGAGCAGGTAAATGCTCCGCCTGCATGGAATTCTGGTCATACGGGAAAAAATGTTAAAATTGCAATTCTTGACACAGGAGTTGATAAAAGCCACGATATGCTTAAAAACAGAGTAGTAGCAGAGAGTTCCTTTGTTGGTGGAAGTGCAAACGATTTTAATGGCCATGGAACGCACATGGCAGGAATCGCAGCTGGTTCAAAAGCAACTGGGGGGAAATATAATGGAGTTGCCTCAGAGGCATTGATTCTAAATGGTAAAATTTTAAGTGATAATGGTGCAGGAACAAGCAGCTCTGTGATTGCTGGAATAAACTGGGCAGTTGAGCAGGGCGCGCAAGTAATAAGTTTGAGCATTGGAACAACTTATTCTGATATACAAGATCCTGTTAATCTTGCTATAAATGATGCTATTGAAAAAGGAGTTGTTGTTGTAGCTGCAAGCGGAAACTGTGGAAATGGCTGCCCATATGGAGGCTGTGGAAGTTTTAGAGGAGTTCCTGTCCCAGGGGATAATCCAAATGTAATAACAGTTGGAGCTGTTAATAAAGAAAATGTTTGGGCTTGCTTTTCAGCAGGAGATACAAAAAGCAATGGAATAAAACCAGATTTGGTTGCTCCCGGAGTTGATGTGGGTTCAGCATTTTCAAAAAATTCGTATAATACCCTCTCTGGAACTTCTGTGAGTGCTCCTTTTGTTGCTGGAGCTGCTGTACTTTTGCTGCAAAAAGATCCGAATTTGAAGCCATCTGAAATTAAGTCAATTCTTGAAAATTCTGCTCTTGATCTTGGAAATCCAGGAGAGGATGAGAAATATGGAGTAGGCCTTCTTGATGTAGGTGCAGTAGTTAAGCCAGTCTCTCCGCGTATTAATGGGTTTTACATCTATCCTGAAAAAATCGCAATTGGAACTGAAGTTTTTGTAATTGTCAATGTTTCAGCAGATATACAGGCATCCGCACTTTCTGGAAAATACACAAAGCCAACTGGCGGAGTTTTGCCGTTGAATTTTGAAAAATTTGAAGGAAGGGCTTGGTCCGCCTCTCTAGGAAATATAACACTGGCTGGTAAGCACAAAGTTTCAGTTTTCTTGAGCGGACAGGAAAGAGCCACTGTTTTTGAGCCAAGCAGCATTCCTAAGTTTGATGCAATAACTGTTGTTTCTAAAATTCCAGAAAACTTTACTCCATCTAGAGGAGAGGAATATCCCAATGAGAGTTTTATAGTACAGGGCGAAAGTTGCGTGTATATAAGTTCAAATGATTATGGCTGCTATTGGGGTCAAACGCACATATATACTTGTAGCAGCCCCTCAAATTGGAAATGTGGATGGAAATTCTGGAGATGTAAGTGGTTCCCTTGGGAAAGCGATGAGGTTAGAGCAAGCGGCACTCTCCGCGGAGGTAACAGCGTAACAAATTACTGTGACCTTCTAAGGTCGTGCAAGTATACTGATGATCTTTACTGGTGCACTCAACAAACTTGCACAGCAGGCTGGAAATGCAATGCAGAGGGGAGAGGACAAGATTGGAAAGGTTATCAGAGTTCCAGCTGCAGTTGGAGCAATGTTTATGATTGCAATAACAATAACTATTATGGCTCATTTGAGTATTATTGTTCTGGGTCTGAAATAAGAAAACACCAGAGATACTATGACTACACTTGTTCTAGCGGTTCATGCACAGCTGCAAGCTCTAATTATGTAAATGATCAATTTGTTCAAAACTGCGATTCTCTTGATGGTTATGTAGGAAGCAATTACTGCTCTGGAAACAACGTAGTCCGCAATTACAACAATTATTATTGCTCAAGTGGGCAAAGTACCTGTCCTTACAATACAGAGCAAAGAGTAATTCAGAACTGTCAGAATTCAAATCAAATATGTAGTGGTGGCTCTTGTGTAAACCCAACAATTTCTGATGCGTACTGGAGTACCTCTTCAACAACAGAGGGAACAACTGTTACTTTAACAGCAACGACAAATGGCTTTAATGGGC
>JBBIPJ010000031.1:5075-7557 GCA_037442905.1 archaeon | reverse complement strand
GTTTTCAATGCGCTCTCAATCGGCGGAGCTTTTTCACTTACAGTTGGGATAATCTGGTTTGTAATTCAGCTTTTGGAAAACTATCAGAGCTGGTTTGCGGTTGTTGTTATGCTTGCAATTGGAGTTGGATTGATAGTTGTTGGGGAATCAATCAAAGTTGAGAAATGAGACAGAGCAAAGTAACTGATTTCAGAAGCAGAAGAGTAGGAGACTTCGAGCGCAGCGAGAATGTCTCCTCACAAAGGGTAGCTTCAATTGGTCAAGTACTTCACTTGGTAAGCGACTACCCTTTGTGCTGGCCTACTCGCGGTTTGCGAGCACTAGCGAGCAAATGCTCGAAGCGAAGCGTAGAGCACCTGGCGAGTTGAGAAATGAAAATCACAATTGAATTCAATAGAACAAGAATTTTAATTCTGTCAGCAGTTCTTATATTTCTGTTAGTGAGCGGCTTTACAGTTGCGCAGCGCAGGACTCGGGAGGCGCCGCCAACAGAGCAGCCCAGTATTGCTGTCCAGTTTGGAAGCAGTTTTGTCTGCATGATAAGCCAGTGCGGGTGGCCGGCGCTTGTATTTCTAGTATTGCCGGCGGTTGCTGTATTTGTTTGGAAAAAATATATTAGCCTGGGTTAGTAAAAGTATTTAAATATGGGTGAACACTTTAAAAAAGAGGTGACAAAAAAATGCCAATTAAAATAGAAGCAACAGGAGCGACATTTAATACACTCAGATCCATCGCTCTCGGTGAGTTCGATATGCCAAACGCACTTGAACTTGCAGCGGGCAAGAAATTGGGCACACTTATGACTGCCATAAAGTCAACTGTTTCTGATGAGGGAATCACAAAGGGAATTGTTGACTGGGCAAGGAGCGGGTCTGTTCCTAGCGGGGAAGCAGGAACAAGGATTCGGAACATCCTAGCACTCGAAGACGCAACTGAAATAAAGCAAGACGCAAAGCTAATAAATCCTGTAAATATCCTTGCAGCATATGCTTGCGTAGGAAAAGATGAGGAAAAGGCAGCCCTTAGGATAAGTAAGCTTCTTCTCCTTGTAAAGCAGGCCGAATTCAGGGCACTAGATACCCTTGTTCCAAAACTTTTTGGCGGAGAAGTAAGGCAAGCGATCAGTGGCGGATGGGCTGAACTAGGGAAAGAAAAGTATACAGGATATGCAGGCATGGCAAAGTCAGCGCAGAATGCAATAAACGAGATAAACAAGCGGCTCTGAAACACGTTGCTTTTGTTTGCAGGGGGAGTGCATTTTGTACTGCCCCAAAACCTTTTTATTCTAATTAAGCCTATTTTTTACCCATGGCCTTCCCTTCCGCCTTTTCAGGCAGCGATTATAAAACCTGTATAAATGGTTTAGTGGATTTATCAAACAGATTTTTAGAGGCGAGCAGGAATTTTAATCTGCGCTTTGTGACATCTCCGCAAATTCCAAGATTAACAAGGGCTGTTCAATTAGTTCAAAATTCAAATTTGCAGCAGGTAAAGAGCATTGCCCCGCTTTTAACTGCCATGGACAGGGAATTGGATACTTTAGTCAAAAAGTTCCAGCTTGTGCAGAGAAGTCATCAATTTGATCCTACATTAAAAAATTTCCTTGGAGATTTTTCAAGAGATTCTGCAGATGCTTTTAGAAAATTAAGCGATTTTGTGGACGAATCAATTAAACTCACTGACTCTGTTATAACTGTTTATGCTCAAATCGAAAGGGATAAGAAACCTGCAAAAACTTGGGTTTTAACAATACTAGCTCCTGAAACAACATCAACAAAAGCAATGTTGACAAAGGCAAAAGAGGCGCAAAAAATTTTAGCAGAAGCAGAAAGTGTTTGCAGGGATATTAGAAATATGTGCCAGCAGACAAAAAGCGAACTTGAGTCAATAAAAAGCGTTGCAATAAGAAACTTAATAAGGCGCGCTCCTTATTCGTATTCAGAAATATAAAGAGGTGGGAACGTAAATTAAGTTTGTAGTTAGTAGTTTGTGGTGCGTGGTGCGAATAAATGGTTATGGGTTATGGGTAATGAGTTATGAGTTTGGAACTCAAAACCCACAACCCAAAACTCAAAACCTGGACAAACTTCACAAATTTCAAAAATGGACGATTTATTTCCCCAAAATCTTACTTTAAAAGAGGCAAATGAATTTCAGGACAAACTAGCCTCGCGCTTAATTCTTGAGGATGATTTAAATGAGAATATTGAAAAAATAGGCGCGGCAACAATGCATACGCGCGGGGATTTTATAACAATAAGCGCTGCAGTTTTTAAAACAGATTCTGAATTAAAAAAATTTGAAATTACAGATAAAAATGTTATCCGCGAAAAATCTCCTTTTCCAGCTGTTCCAGGATTGGAAAGTTTTAGGGATGGAGAAATCTTAACAAGAATTCTGCGCGGCTTTTCAAAGCCGGATTTATTTTTTATTGAGGGACATGGAATAAATCATCCGCACAAATTAGGATTGGCTTCACATG
>JBBIPJ010000031.1:535-5056 GCA_037442905.1 archaeon | reverse complement strand
ATTTACCAACAATTGCTGTTAGCAGGGATTTTATTGCTGGCAGAATTCAGACAGTTGAAGGGGAGGATGCGATAGTTGAAAGCGGGGAAGTAAGAGGAGCTGTTTTAAAATCCGGAGCGATTAAAATTTATGTCTCCCCTGGCCACAGAATAAGCTGGAGAACTGCTCTTGATTTAACAAAGAAATGCACACATTTAACATCGGCTTCACAGGTGCAGGCACAAACTTTTAAGGGAATTGGCAAACTGATGTTAAATGAAAAATCTGTTTATCCTGAGCCGCTAAAAATTGCTCAACAAAATATGATTGAAACTATAAATTCTGTTTTAAAGGCGTAATTATTTTTTCAAAAGAACTGCTTTTGCCTTTTCCCAATCCTCTAAAAATTTTTTCTGGCCCATATCTGTTAAGTTGTGCCTCCACAATTGTTCAAAAACAAAGTATGGCATTGTTGCAATATCAGCCCCTGCAAGCGCAGCCTCGCGCACATGCTCGATATTTCTAATTGATCCAACTAGAACTTCTGTTTTAAATCCATAATTCTTTTTTATCTTAACTAAATCCTCAACAACATTCATTCCTCTTTCTCCAATATCATCCAGCCTTCCAATAAAAGGAGAAACAAAAGTTGCTCCAAGTTTCATGGCTAACAATCCTTGCTGCGCAGAAAAAACAAGAGTAACATTTGTTTTAATTTTATGCCCCTCATCTCTAATTTTGCGCAACGCTCTTAATCCTTCTGGAACCATTGGAAGCTTTACAACAACATTTTTGCCCCATCCAGCATATGTGCGCGCCTCTTTTAGCATTCCCTCTGTATTTTGAGAAACAACTTCAATTGAAACCGGCCCCTTAACTTCTTTTAAAATTTGTTTTTCCAATTTTTCAAATGGTTGATTTTCCTTTGCACAAAGTGTTGGATTAGTTGTGACTCCATCTAGAAGGCCAAGTTCATTCGCCCTTTTTATCTGTTCCAAATTTGCTGTATCAAGGAAGAACTTCATAGTTTTTGAAGCGGATTATTGTTTCTTCCTCCTTATAACCTTTTTAGCAGCAGAAGCTATGTTCTCTGCGGTTAAGCCATATTTTTTGTAAAGTTCTGCTGGGCTTCCAGATTCTCCAAAGCTATCTTTAATCCCAATTCTTTCAACTGGAACAGGATAATTTTCTGATAAAAATTCTGCAACTGCCCCGCCCAAGCCGCCGATTATGCTATGATCCTCAGCAGTAACTATTGCTCCTGTTTCGCGGGCGCATTTTAAAACTAAATTATTGTCCAAAGGTTTAATTGTGCTCATGTTTACAACTCTAGCTTTAATTTTTTCTTTTTCCAGAATTTCTGCTGCAAATAAACTTTCAGAAACAAGCGGGCCGCAGGCAATTAAGCTCACATCCTTCCCTTCCCCCAAAACTTTTCCTTTTCCAATTTCAAACCTATAATTTTCATCAAAAATTACAGGAACTCCGCTTCTAGTTAATCTCATAAATACAGGCCCTTTATGTTTTGCAATAACTTCAACTGCTTTTTCTGCTTCAATGGAATCTGCTGGGACAATTACTGTAAAATTTGGAAGCGCACGATAAACAGCAATATCCTCAACTGTTTGAGCAGAAGCCCCATCCTCGCCAGTTAGAATTCCTCCGTGCGAGCCAATAACTTTCACATTCATATTTCCCCAACCAATTGTATTTCTTATTTGCTCAAAAGCACGCTCTGTAAAAATTGCAAAAGTTCCTGCAAAAGGAATTTTTCCGCAAGAGGCTAATCCAGCAGCAGTTACAAACATATCCTGTTCTGAAATCCCAAAATTAAAAACTCTGTCTGGGAATTTCTGCTTCATCCATTCCGTGCGCACAGATTTTCCTAAATCAGCTTCCAAAGCTACTATATTTTGATTTTTTTCAGCTAGCTTTAAGAGGCCTTTCCCAAATCCGTCCCTTGTTGGAATTTTTTTCTGCTCCATATTTTTAAACTAAACAGCACCCGCATTTTTTCTTTAATTTTCTCTCCTGTTCAATTGTATGCCCACAGGTAGCACATTTAATAGAATATTTTTTCATTTTAACTCCTCCATTGCTTTTTTATATTCAGCTTCATTTGGAGCCCTTCCATGAAATTCCGGATTTAATTCCATAAATGAAACTCCTTTTCCTTTTGAAGTATCAGCAATTATCACTCTTGGACCGCTCAATTTTTCTGCAGTGCCAAAAGCTGTTGCAAGTGAATTAAAATCATGCCCGTTGCACTCAATAACTTTCCACCCAAAAGATTTCCATTTTTCTGCATAGGGGTCCATTCTCTTGGTTTTATCAACAAAATCATCGTTCTGGATTTTATTTCTGTCAACAATTGCAATTACATCTAAATTGTAACTTACAGAACTCATTGCAGCCTCCCAAATTTGCCCCTCCTGTGTTTCCCCATCACCAAGCAAAACAAATATTTTGAAATTTTTGCCATCTAACTTTTTTGCAAGAGCAATTCCATTTGCAAAACTCAATCCCTGCCCAAGAGTTCCAACAGAAAATTCAATTCCGGGAACATCTGTAACTGCATGCCCCTGCAAAAGCGCTCCGAATTTCCTAAATTTGTTCAATTCACTCTTTGGAAAAAATCCTAAATCTGCCAGAACAGCATACAGAGCTGGGCAGGCATGCCCCTTGCTCAAAATAAATCTGTCCCTGTCAGGACTTTTGTAATTTTCTGGGGTTATATTTAATCTGCCAGTATAATAGAGAGAAACTAAGATATCAGTTTCAGATAGCGAGCCTCCTGGGTGTCCGCTCTGCGCTTTGTAAAGCATCTCTATAACATTGCGGCGCAATTGCTTCGCCTTTTTTTGCAAGAATTCTATATCCACTTCTTTTGCTTTTAATTCCAATTGACCCATTCTCCGGCTCCACTAAAGAATAGGGGGTATAAATATTTAAGGGTTATTAAAAGTTTTTTATCTATCTTATCTATGAAATAATTTAAGCGCAAAATAACACTTGGCTCTGGAGGTCTCGGAACCGGCATAAATTTCACAGCAGGTTCTGAGATGGGAGGGTTATTAAAAGTTAAAATTCAGGGCTGAGGCAAAAGCGTTTCAAAGTTCGGTTCTGGGGTGGGAGGATTATTAAAAGTTATTCATGCCTGTAAACAATAACAGTAATATTATCATGCTGGCTATGAGTTCTTGCTGCTCCAATCTCATCTGCGCGTTGAACAAGTGCTTCGCAAACAAACTCAGAATCTTTAATATTTTCAATTGCAATATCTTTTATTTGATTCTCAGATAGCCAGTCACTCAATCCATCACTGCATAAAATTACAATGTCTCCCTTTTCAAGCTCATGAGCAGCTTTTCCGATTTCTGGAATTTCTGCAAACACTCCTATTGCAGAAGTTATTTGATGTTCTCCTGCGGAGTGTGGCGTCACCAGTGCTTTTATTTTATCACCTCTTATAAGATATGCCATGCTATCCCCGCTCCAAAAAACATAAATTTTTCCATTATGAATTGCAGAAATAACAACAGTTGTTCCCATTCCAGCTTTTTCAGAATCAAGCTGTGCCTCATTAAAAATAGCAGCATTTGCCCTTTTTAGAAGCTCTGGAATTTTGGATGGATTGCCATTGTAATTTTTTAACAAAAAATCTTTAAGCATAGTGCTTGCAATTTCTCCTGCTGCATGCCCGCCCAATCCATCAGCCACAAACATGATTCCTCTTTCTAAATCAAATCCAAAAGAGTCCTCATTATAATCGCGTCCGCCTTGAATGCTTTTTGCATATATTTTTGAAACGCGCTTTCCCATTTTTGAAGTTATAAAGAGAGCAAAACTCCAGCTGCGATGGCCAATAAAATCCCTGCTGCATTAACTAATTTTATCTTTTCTTTTAGAACTAAAACTGCAAGCACGACTGTTATTGCAGGATAAATAGCTGTGAGCGGAACTGCAATGCTCGCCTTTGTGCGCTGCAAGAGCCAGTAAAAAGTAAAAAATCCGCCTGTTGAAAAAATTCCTGCAATAATAGCTGCCCAAGAGTAAAATTCAAAATTTGTTGGGATTTTGTAATACAGCAACGCTGCAAAAATAAACACATCAATAAGCATGAAAGAAACTATGCTCCAGAATATGGCTCTTTCAAGGCCTATTTTATCAAGGGCAATCTTTAAAAAGAAAGCTGAAAGCGCCCAAAAAAACATTACAACAACTGCAATTAAAAGTGGGTTTGTCATTTTATTTCTCATACTTTGCAAAAATCTCCTTAAACTTTTTTGCTGTTTCTCTCGGATTCTCTGTTTTAAAAATTCCACTTCCTGAAACTATAACATCCGCTCCGGCCTTTAAAACTTGCTCAACATTATCCAGTTTAATTCCTCCATCAACCTCTAAATCAAAATTATATTTTTCTTTTTCAATAATTTTTCTCAATTCTGAAATTTTTGGAAGAGCTTCTGATAAAATCGCCTGCCCTCCAAAACCAGGATTCACGCTCATTATAAGAGCAAGGTCAATTTCTGGGAGAACTGG
>JBBIPJ010000031.1:0-515 GCA_037442905.1 archaeon | reverse complement strand
ATTTATAGCAGCGCCTGCTTTTGCTCCAGAATCTCTAATCTGTTTTAAAACCTGTTTGAAATGATTGCTATCCTGCATCGTTTCTGCATGAACAATTATAATATCGCTTCCAGCTTTTGCAAAAGCATCTATGTATTTCCATGGCTCAGAAATCATTAATTGTGTATCAACAACTAAATCTGTGCATTTTCTAACTGCTTGAACAATTGGAATCCCAATTGAAATATTTGGAACAAAATGCCCATCCATTACATCAACTTCTATGTAATCGGAGTATGGCTCTACTAATTTTATTTGCTCCTCTAAATGAGCAAAGTCACAGCTCAAAATAGATGGGGCAAGTTTTATTTTTCTCATAGCTTAGGATAATTAATATATAAGCATTTAAACTTTACTTAGCTTCATGAAAAAGAAAGGTGGGAGAAAGCAAGACATTGCAAAGTTCTTTTTAGAATTGGGAGTTTTAAAGCGATTGCCACGCTCTGGATGGATTCAGGCAGGAGTGCAAAATCCTG
>JBBIPJ010000030.1:0-7562 GCA_037442905.1 archaeon | reverse complement strand
ACGTCATACCACTAGACCATGGGCCCATTTGTCTGTAAAATCTGTGGGGTAAATCGTAAATAGTATATGGTTTATCGTACGATTTACCATTTACTATATACTATTTACCCAAGCCATTTCACAGGATTGAGCGCTGGGGATGAGATTTGAACTCACAATCCCTTGCGGGACAGGTTTAGCAAACCTGCGCCTTAGTCCCCTGCAAGCAGGCTTCGCCTGCTCACAACCGGGTTCGGCCACCCCAGCACGAAAGTGTATTCTATTAATTACTATATATTATTTTTAAAAATAAAAGCTGGGGACATTTCATTTGGACGAAGCGCTTGTGACGTATCAAATTTAAAAGCGTTTGCGGTCCAAATGAAATGCAATTTAAAAACTCGTTTTACGCTTCTGCAGCTACTTCTGTTGCAGCTGCGCGCCTTGTGTTTGGCACAAGCAAGAAGTCCATCTTGCCGTTGCGCAGCGGCGGAACTGAATCAAGGCGGATAGATATTTTCTCTCCTTTGCTCCATCCTGCTCCGATTCTGTCCCACTTTTTTTCTCCAACAGAAACAATTGCTCTGTAGTTCGGAAAGTTTCCCATTTTTTTACACCTCCGTTAAGGAGGGTATCGTGCGCCGGGGACGGGAGTTGAACCCGCAAGGGGTGACGATACCCAACCCAGTCATAAGCTGGGCCCATTACCAAGTTCTGGCACCCCGGCAAAATTTATATAGCGGTTAGGCCACTATTCAAACGGTGACGATACCTAATTTTGTGCCAATTCTGGCACCTTTTTTTAAGACAGCGCGAAAGCACTGCTTTCGTGCGCATTAAGGAACTTCGTTCCTTAATGACTAGACTTCAGAATATACTATATAAAATTTCTTTAACTCTAGTTAGTTTATCTAGTAATAAACCAGAAAAAGCATTATGCAGTTTTATTCCCCTGTCCCATATTTTTGCTGCCCGATAATTTCGTTAAGCCTTCTGTCAAGCTCGTTTATCCTTTCCTTGTTCTCAACAAATTCCAAAGTCTCATTGCATTTTCCGCACTTGAATTGGGTTTCCATTGCACCTTCAAAAACAACCCTTGTGCATTTATTTTTGCACTCATAGAAATGATTCTGCTTTTCAAATTCAAGGAGCTCCTGTAATTTTTTTACTTCCCTGTTCCTTTTTGAAATTATAACGCTTGAAATTCTTTCCGGATGGAGCTTCCAGTAATAGGTATACCACCCTGTTTTCGAGCGGTGCCTTCTGTATGTTACAACCCCTGCCTCATACAATGCGTATAAATGTTTTCTGATAATATTTGGCTTCAAGTCCATTGTCTCTGCAAGGTCAACATCGCTCACTTCCTTCTCAGCAATTCTTTTTACAACATCCATCCCTTCCTTTCCTATAATGTTGTGCAGAAAATCGTATAATTCTTTGTCTTCTAGAAAAGCAAATTTTTGTTTAGCCTTTGCTCGCGCTGAAAGTTTTTGTTTTTTTACAGAATGTTTTTGTTTTCGTGGGAATTTTTTTGAAGTCTTTGCTTTTCTCTTTGCTCGTACCTTTTTTCTGGAACGCTTAACCATTGATTTTCAAGTGAAACTTTTTCATTAAATAGTTTGCTCTATATCCCTTATTTGTCATTGAATAGTAACAAAAATAGCTATTTTAGAGAATTAAAAGCGCGCTCAAAATATTTCTCAAATGCGGGCCAGCAATGTTGATTAAAAGCAGAAAAAAGAAAAATAATGATATCACTATAACAATTTTACTGCTCCAACTTGGTGAGCGTACAATTCTTTTTACAACAGATTCCATCATTAATCCGCCGTCCAGAGGCTTTATCGGGAGCAAATTTACAAGTCCAATCCCAAAATTTATTATTGCTATCCAGACTAAAATTTCAAACCCGAGCCAGAAGGTTTGCGCTCCAAGATTTTCAGAGCTCTGGCAGAATTGTTGCTCCTGCAGGAGTATAAACGGGGCTAAAAACTGCACAGGGTAATTAACTTTCTCAACTCCCTTTCCGCAGAAAACAATTCCTGCCTTTCCTCTTCCGTCTCCCCTGTCAGCAAGCGTTGCTGTAAATACTCCTTCTGTTGTTGCGAATCTAACTTTTTCGCCTGCAGAGTAATTTTTTTCTTCCCAAATATTTACAAAATATCCCCAATCCTTTATTTCTGTATTATCCAGCTGCGTAATTTCCATCCCCTCCCTCAATCCTGCTTCGTAAGCTGCCCCGCTTTTGTCAACCTTTGTTAATTTTACTCCATGAATAGATGCAGTCGCAGCAGGAATAAAAATAAAAACAATCAATGCAACTATTACCATCGATATTAAAATATTTACAAAACTCCCAACAGCAAAAATCCTTAACTGCTTGAGTGTTTTTACCCTTTTCAGATGCTCCTCATCAGGCTTTACAAACGCGCCTATTGGCAAAAATCCAAGGAAAAGCCCTCCTACTGAAAGCACTCTGATTTTTTCAGCCCTTGCAATAATCCCATGAGCGAATTCGTGTGCAAACAATAAAACAATTATTCCTGCAAGCCACCCAAGAACTGGAATTTTTATTCCCATAACTTCCAATCCCGGGAGAACAATTACAGCCCCCGCAGCCGCTGCCGGAGTTTCAATAATTGTTTTTGCGCTGAAATACATTCCCAGAGCAATATCAAACATAAAAACAAAAGCGACTAAAATCCCAATTGTTGCAAAAACTTTCCAAAAAAGCGGGGAAAACCCGGCAATTTTTTCTATAAATTCAATTCCCCTTCTTGTGTGAAAAAGAGCCAGAGGGCCGTAGCGCTCAATGTTTGCTTTTTTTCTTCCTCTGTGGTAAAGCCATCCAGCTATTATCAGCGCTAATATTATACTTACTACAATGTAAACATTCACCATGAGAGAGGATTTAAGTAGCGTTGATATATTAATATTTTTGAAAAGCTCTAAACCCCTTTCTTTCTAGCTTTTTCAAGCATCTCCAAAGCTCTTTTCCTGCGTCTTTTCGTTGGGAACTTTATAACTCTTTCAGCCTCTGCAACTGCAAGTTTAGTTGGCATTCCAAGCTCCTCTAAACTTCTCACTATTGAAACAAAACGAGTTCCTGCATCAAACTTTCTTTTGTCATACATAGACTTAAACCCCTTTTTCTCAGTCAAATACTCCAGATACTCATCCTTAGACTTAAACCCTGCTGCTTTTTTTGCCGCATCATCCAAAAATGCTGCAATAGCTGGCATTTCGGAAATTCCAAGAAACTTGCACTGACCTATCAACTCCTTCACTAATTCCTTGATATTCAGTCCTGATTTTCTTGCCTTACATGCAATGCTCATGTAAGAAATCTTCTCCCCCTGGCTCAATTTTTTTGCAATCAGCCTTGCAAATCTCTCCTCTCTTTTGACCATTATTACTTTTTTAATTAAGAGAAGATAAATAGTTTCGCACACTAAGCAAAGAATATTTATCAGCATATCTCTTACTGCAAAATATGGAAGAAGAAAGTCTATTCTGGGCAGACCAAATTGCGCGTGAAGTAAAAGCGCGCGTCAGCGAAGAGCCAACTCTGCAAAAAGTTGTAAAGGAAAAGGGATACATCTGCTATGATGAGAAAACTCCTTCTGGAAGAATTCACATAGGCTCTGCAAGAGGGTGGATAATACATGATACAGTTGCAAAATCGCTGCGCGAATTAAAATTGAAAGCCCGCTTTATTCTGAGTTCTGATGATTTTGATCCAATGGATGCTATTCCTCCTGGACTTGATAAAAATAAATATGAAAAATTTCTCGGCATCCCAATGAAAAATGTCCCTTCCCCAAATCCGAATTATAAAAGCTTTGCTGATTATTATTTTAATGACTCAACAGAAATTTTTCCAGAATACGGGATAAATGCTGAATTGGAAAGAACCTCGCAGCACTACGAAAATGGGGATTTTAATAAGTACATAAAACTTGCCCTTGATAATTCTGAAAAAATCCAGTCAATCTATGAGGGGGTTTATGGAAAAGTTCGCGCGAGTGAGAAACTTCCTTTTAATCCAATCTGTGAAAAATGCGGAAAAATCGGAACAACACTTGCTTATGAATGGGATTCTGAAAGAGAAGTTGTAAAATATAAATGCAAAGAGGATTTGGTTGAGTGGGCAAGTGGTTGCGGGCATGAAAGCGAGATTTCCCCTTATGACGGAAACGGGAAGTTGCCCTGGAAAATTGAGTGGGCTGCAAAATGGCCTGCAATCGGAGTGGTTTATGAAACCGCAGGAAAAGACCATTTCACAAAAGGCAGCTCAAGGGATATTGCAGTTCGCGTTTGCGAAAAAATTTTTAATTACCCCCCTCCTTATCCAAGTTCAAGAGATGGGATTGGAAAGGGGTATGAATTTTTCACAGTTGGCGGAAAAAAAATGTCTACTTCAAAAGGAATCGGACTTTCTTTCAGGGAAATTTCCTCTCTTATATCCCCAAAAATCCTGAAATATTTAGTTGTTCGCACCCGCCCGCATGCTGTTATTGATTTCGACCCTTTAGGAACAAACAAATTAATTTTGCTCTATGATAATTATGACAGGACAGAAAGAATCTATTTTGATTTGGAAAAAGCAGATACAGAAAAAGAGACTGCGCATGAAAAGCGCGCATACGAATTGAGCCATATTGGAAAAATTTCCGAGAAAATTCCTCCCGAAGTGCCGCTTTCACTTGCATCCATGGTTGTGCAGACAGTTAATTTCAATATTGAAAAATCAATTGCGATTCTGCATAAAATAAAAAAAGTTCCAAAGAAACTTTCTGCTGCTGAGCACAAATATTTAACTGAACGCTTGAGAGATGCAATTAGTTTTGTAAAAGAGTTTGCTCCCGAGGAATACAAATTTGCGGTTTCAGAAAAAGTAAATTCTGCTATTTTGGCTCAACTTTCGGATATGCAAAAATCTGCGCTTAAAAAACTTGCAGAGGATTTGAAAAAGGAACATTCGCAGGAGGAATTGGAGAAGCATCTCTATGATTTGGCGAAAAAATTTGAATTAAAATCAAATGAATTTTTTTCAGCAGCTTATTTGGTTTTAATTGGAAAGGAGAAAGGGCCAAGATTAGCGCCGTTTTTGCTTTCTCTTGACAGGAAGTTTTTAATTGAAAGATTTTCGAGCGTGATGTGAAATGCCCTTCCACCAGCTAATCGCTGATTTTTTCAGCCAAAATGTTGGCACAATCGGAAAATTTGTCCTGTTTCCGATTTATATTGCCCTGATTCTTTATGTAATACTATATTTTGTTGCGCGCAGCCGCGAGGTTCCTTTGAGCGAGGAGTTTCACAGAAAAACTTTTTTCGTTTCCCTTGGAGTTATTTTCGGATGGCTGATTTATGCAGTAACTCCAAGCACAATTAAGCTTCCGCTCGAAGTTATAAGTTTGAAATCCCTTGTTTTAATTTCAGTTATTGTTCTAACAGTCCAATACTTGGTTTATCTTGGGGTAGAACTTTTTGCTCCTGAGAAAACAATTGTTGCTCTTGGAGTTGGAGCAGGAACAATCAGATCAACACTGGCAGTGAGTGTTATGGCACCTCTTGCAGCAGAGGATGAAACTTTAACTTACACAGCAGCTGCAAGTGTTATGATAGCAAACACTGTTGCTGTTTTGAGAAATTTTTTGATAATTTTCTTTGTAGGGATTTTTCTCGGATTGTATATAATTCCGCCGGTTTTCTTTTTAGCCCCAATGTTTCTCATGCTTGTTTCATGCGGAATAATTGCAGCAATTCTTTATAGAAAATCGCAGGAAGCAGAGCCAGTTGAATTTGACCCAATTTCAATTAAAGGCACAGTTCTTTTCATTGCAATTTTTATTGTTTCCTATTATGTTGCATTTGGAATCGCACAAGCACAACAATTCATAGGATTCTATGCATTTTCAGGGATTGCAGGCTTTCTGTATGGAGCAGCGCATTTATTTGTAATAGCAGGATTATTTTTTTCTAAAACTTTAACTTTAAATGTCGGATTGATTGGAGCGGTTTTTGTAACAGCAGGCTCAATAATTTCTGATATTCCCTATGCTTATTTAAACGGGGCAGAAGAATTAACAAAAATTTTAATTGTTGCAGAGGCAATTCCTGTTGCTATTGGATTAATTTCATTATTTTTATTCACCCCAATTTTTTGAGAAAAGTTTATAAGCAAACGTTTGTATTTTAGTTCTGCGTTGCAAAGATGGTCGTGGCTTTTATTTTAATAATGTCAAAAACAGGACAGGAAAAGGAAGTTCTAGACAATATTAGAAGATTAAATGAGGTTAAGGAGGCATCAATTGTTTTTGGAGATTATGATATAATTGCAAAGGTTGATGTTTCAAATGTTGAAAATCTGAACAACCTTTTGCTCTCAAAGATAAGAAAAATTCATGGCGTTTCAATGACCACAACTTTAATTGGAATTTAAAAAATGCAGCTAGCAGAAAATTTACAGATGTTTTTTGGCAGAACTTTTCCAATAGAATCAAATTCCTATCTGATTTTGGGCGAGCAGATAATTTTAGTTGACACAGGAATGCGCGCTGAAATTCTGATTAAGAATATTGAAAATAGTGGGGTAAAAATGTCAAATATTGATTTTATTGTAAATACTCATTGTCATTTTGACCACATAAAGTCAAACAAAGTTTTAAAAGACGCTGCGCATGCAAAAATTGCCGCGCACATGGAAGATGAGCCTTACATAAGCACAGCAAATCCTGAATACACAGCTTCAAGATTTCTCGCAAACAATCTAAAGCCTGTGAAAGTTGACCGCGTTTTGAAAGAAGGTGATAAGCTAGGAGAATACGAAATTGTCCATACCCCAGGGCATACAAAAGGTAGCATGTGCTTGCTAAATCGTGCACAGGGAATTTTAATCACAGGGGATACAATTTTTGCACAGGGTTTTACAGGAAGAACAGATTTGCCAGGCGGCTCACAGGAGCAATTAAAAGAATCCCTGAAAAAGTTAGAAAAATTTGATTTGGAAAAAATTTTGCCAGGGCATAACTCGCCTGTTTTGAAAAATGCAAATCAGAATATTGAGAACGCTTTAATAATTTTGGAAAGTGCTTATTTATAATTCAGCCAATTTTTTTCTCATATCATGAATTGCTGCTTTTAGGCTTCCCATTAAAACTGAAATTTTTTCTTTCTCAAGGCGCGTTTTTTCAAGTTTTTCCCTGCTCTCTGCTATGCTCTCCTCAACAGCTTTCTTTTCATCCTCTAAATCTGAAATAACTGTGTTTAGATTTTCCTCATCTTCCTTGCGTTTTTTCAGCTCATCCTTTAAAGTGTCCTTTGTTCTCTCCAGAGTTCGAATTGTTTCGCGCATCCTCTCTCTTTTTTCCTCTAGAACCTGCATTAACTCGTTGAATTCCTGCTTTGCATCCTCTACATTAAAAACAGTCTCAACATGCTCATTGAGCTCTGTTAGAGTATCCTCCAATTCCTCTGGAGTGATTGGCTTCACTTCAAACCTCTCTACTGTTGCCATTATTCTCCCTGTTTTTTTGTATCTTCGCCTTTATTAATACCTTTTTATTACCAGATTGATAGAA
>JBBIPJ010000029.1:0-7709 GCA_037442905.1 archaeon | reverse complement strand
TAGTTGTTTTAGATGGCGTGAAGAGTTTTGAGGAATATTTATTTTTAAAAAATAAATTTGGAAAAGATTTTGTTGCTGTTTGTATAATTGCACCCCAGGAAATAAGGCACAAAAGATTGCTGAAGAGGAAAGCAAGGCCGCTAAAAAAGCCAGAGTGTATTAGCAGAGATATGTCTGAACTGGAAAATTTGAATGAGGGAGCAACAATTGCAATGTCAGATATATTTATTTTAAATGAAAAACTCGCAAAAGGTAAATTTCAGAGAAAAATTGAAGGCTTGCTTAAAAATTTTGGCAGAGAAAAGGCTTAAATACTATGCATTTTTATAAAAATTAGCGGTTTCGGAATGTAATTAAACGATAACCCAAAACTTAGAGGTGCTAAAAAAATGGCGCGCGTTCCTTTCAAGGAAATTCAAGGAAAAACTGTTGTTTCCGAAGGCGGAAGAATGTTCGGAAAAGTCTTGGATGCAACAGCAGATGTCTCAACAGGAGAGCTCATAAATATGATTGTTGAGCCAACAAAGTACATAACTGCGCATTTTGAGGATTTAGTTAAGGACAAACAGGGAAGAATCTTGCTTCCATTCAGTGCTGTAAGCGCGGTTGGTGATTTTGTTCTTGTAAATGAGGCTGATGTTTTATAAGCGGCGTAAATTTTAAATTGCGCCGCAATTTTTATTTTATTATCATGAAAATGCTTCGAAAGCAAGCTTTCTCGCATTTTCATTCGCTACGCTCATGAAAATCAGTGTTAATTCTAAATCAAGAGTTGATTTAATTGATATTACTGGAGAAATTGAAAAAAAAGTTAAAATTAAAGAAGGAATAGTTGTTGTTTACACTCCACACACAACATGCGGACTTTTTATAAATGAAAATGATTCTGGGCTGAAAAAAGATATTTTAAAACTTTTGGAAAAATTAGTTCCACAGGGAGAAGGATGGGCGCACGACACTGAGGAAGGAAATGCGGATTCGCATATGAGAAGCATTTTATTGGGGCATTCAGTAGTCGTTCCTGTTGAAAATGGTAAATTATTATTAGGAAAATGGCAGTCAATATTTTTTGCAGAACTCTTTGGGCCGAGAAAAAGGGAAATTATAATAAAAGAGATAAAAAGCTAAATCAGCAAAAAATTAAATCAAGGCTGGCTTTAAAAGAAGCAGAAGTAACTTAGACCCCAAAAGCAGTTTTTATTTTTTCTTTTAAAGTTTCCTTTGAAACTGCGCCAATACTCCTGTCAACCATTACACCGTTCTTGAAAAATACTATATTTGGGATCGACACCACGCCATAATTTGAGGCTAGCCCCTCCCTTTTTTTAGTTTCCGAATCTTCGCCCTGAAATTCATCCAGTTGGACTTTTACAAATTTTACTTTTCCAGAATATTCTTTTGCAAGCTCTTCCAGAGTCGGGGCAATCATTTTGCAGGGCCCACACCAGCTTGCCCAGAAATCTACAACAACAGGAGTTTTAGAATTGATTACTTCTTTATCAAAGACTGAGCTTCCTATTTTTAGTGGATGTGCTTCCGCCATAGTGTCGGTTATTCGGATAGTATGGTTTTTAAGGTTTGCGCTTATAGTTAAGATTATGCGCACATTTATTGCAGTTGAATTAAGCGAAGAACAGAGAAATAATTTGGAAAAGCTCCAGCAGGCTGTAAAAAAAGCAGGAATGCAGGCAAAAATTGTTGAAAAGGAAAATCTGCATATAACTTTAAAATTTTTGGGCGAAATTCAGAATAAGGATTTAGAAATTGTAAAGGAAAGTTTACAGGAGGCAGTTGAAGGTGTAAAAAAGTTTGAAATTTCAATTAGCGGAGTTGGAGCTTTTCCGAGCATAGCAAAGCCAGGAGTTATCTGGGCAGCAGTGGAAGATGGGAAAGACGAGTTAATGGACTTGGCAAGCAGAGTTGATGAGAAAGTTGTTGTGCATGAATTTGATTCAAAGCCATTTTCTCCGCATATTACAGTTGCGAGATTAAGAACTCAAAAACATATTGCAGCCCTTGCAGAAATAGAAAGAGATTTTGAGGAGTTTGAATTTGGAAAAACTGTTGTGAGCGAAGTTAAACTTAAAAAAAGCGAATTAACACCGAGGGGGCCGATTTATAGTGATATTCTTAATTTTAGATTATTATAGCTTAAATTGGCTAGAGATTTCTTGCAAAGATTGCGGAGAGATTTGTACTCCTGTTCTAGATGCTGTTAAGATCATCATTGCCATTTCAATATCGAATTCCGGAACTGGGCTTGCACCGCTACTAACTTTCTCGATTATCTTTTTTGCAAGAGCGGTTTGTTCAGCAACGTTTTTTATACTGTGCCTTTGTATTAGAACATTTACAAAATTATGTACCTTTTCAGCTGCTGCGATTTTTTCTTCAATGCTACTTTTTTTGTTAAAAACTGCTGAAATAAGAGAATCAATTTCAGCGTGATGTTCTGGGGGTATGCCAGATAATGCCATGTTTATCCGAATAAAAGTGTTATTGATTATATAAATAGTTTTATTCACAAACAACAATATCAGCCAAATCCTGCCCGAAATCTGCAACCCTTGTCAAACCATTTATTATTTCAAAAGAATTTTTGCTGGATTTTGCAATTCTTAGGTTTTGCCTTAACTCACGAGCGGACATTGCTAAAGATTCGTCTTTTTTGAGCAGGGCTTCAAATGCCCTTTTGTGAATTTCAAAAGTTTCCTGGGCAAATTTTTTTAAATCAGAAAATTGTTTTACGTTTTTCTGTTCGCCAATTTTTTTTGCAACATTAACCAAATTATCCCCAATGGCTTCAATAATTTTCACAACTAACCTATAGTCAACACATTCCAAGCTGGAAATTCCCTCTCTGTCAAGAATTGACGGATTTTGAATTCCTGTTCTAATCTGCCTTACCAGGAGAAAATAAAGCCTGTTAACTTCAGAATCCCTCTGGATTACATCGCGCAATAAATTTTTATCTGAATTTTCCATAGCGGAAATCAAATCCTTGTGCATAACAGAGACTATTGTGTACATCCTGCGCAGAGTTTTCAGAACAGAGACTTCCTCAGGATCAAGAAGATACTGGACAGTTATTGAGTCAGAGGTTTCCTCCATTATTTCAATCCCAATTAAGCGGGTGAGGTTTCTTTTTATCTCTGATTTCTCCTTTTCCCTGAATTTTATTTTTGATTTTATTCGCAAAACATCGTATCCGAGCAAATATTTTTCAATTAAATGCCTTAAAAGATTTTGGTCAGCAGGAATCTGAATTTCTCGCACAGCTTCCTCTTTTCTAGAGCCTGGGGTAACAATTATAGAACCGCCTTTCTGCTCCTTAATAGTAACTAAACTTCCCCTGTCCAAGCGCTCACGCTCTACCCATTTTTTAGGCAAACTCACGACATAGGTTGAGCCGCCTGTTTTCTGTAATTTTCTTAATTCCATTTTTAAACCTCTAGGCCTATTTAGGGGCTTGCGAGCTCACCAATTTCAATGAGGCGAGCAATGCCCCCACCTATGTTTTTATATAACTACATAGAACTATATATTTTTTGTTTTTTCAATAAACTGCTCAAAGTATCATGGAGTTAGGGAAAATTTAAATTCTATTTTCAAGGCGGTTTTTTTATGGACATATTAGAAATAGTACTGTTCACTCTAATTGGAATTGCTCTTGGAATAGCGAGCGGATTACTGCCTGGAATACATGTTAATACAATAAGCGCTTTTATTCTCACAATTCTTCCTGCTTTTAGCAGTTTTAGCACAGCTTCAATAGTGATTACAATTGTTTCAATGGCAATTGTAAATTCTTTTCTATCTTTTATTCCTTCAATTTTATTTGGCGCGCCTGATAGTGAAAATGTGCTTTCAATTTTGCCTGGGCATAGAATGCTTTTAAATGGAGAAGCAATAGAAGCAATTAAGTTAACAGCAATCGGAGGATTGATTTCTTTAATAGTTATATCGGGCACTTTTTACATATCTATAATTTCTATTCCAGAATTAAGTTTGTTTTTAAGAGGGAGCATGCACTATGTTTTGATTTTTGTTTCGTTAATTGGAATTTTGCTGGAAGAAAAGCCAATCAGTGCAGCTGCGATTTTTCTCTTGTCTGGGGTTTTTGGGATAATTACTTTGAATAATTTTAGTAATGAAATCGTATTTCCGGCTCTTTCAGGGATGTTTGGAATAAGCACTCTTTTATTGAGTTTAAATTCAAAAATAAACATTCCAGTTCAGAATAAAATTGATATCACATTAGATAGATTAAGTATAATAAAAAATTCTTTGCTCGGAAGTGCTGCTGGAGCAATTGTGGGATTTTTGCCAGGAATTGGGGCAGCGCAGGCAACCTTTTTAGTTCAACAATTAAATGCAAAGCAAACAGAAAAAGAGTTTTTAATTTCAAATTCTGCGGTTAGTGTTGGGAACACTCTTTTTCCATTGTTTGTTTTGTATACAATTGGAAAGACAAGATCCGGAGTTGCAATAGCAACAGAGAAAATAATTGGAAAGATGAATTTTGATTTATTAGCTTTGATTTTAATAATTGCGCTAATTGTTGGAATTATTTCTTATTTTTTGCATATAAAAATTGGCAGTACTTTAACAATATTTTTGATTAACAGGAAACCGGAAAATTATAGAAAAATTTCAATGGGGGTTATTGTTTTTTTAATTGTAATGAGTTTTGTTTTAACAGGATTTATTGGTTTGTTCGTATTGTTTTTGGGAACTTTAATAGGATTGTTACCACAAATTTTGGGGATTAGAAGAGCTCAGTGTATGGGGTTTTTTGTTCTCTTAACAATTTTATACTATGCGAGGCTCTGAATAGAAGAGGCTATTTATACTTTATATACGATAATCATTTAACTTTTGAAAGAGAGTGGGAGAGCTATGGATGCGGATGAGACAATTGAGAGAATTAAAAAAATAGAGGAACAGGGGAAAAAACAGCTTGAAAAAGCTGAGCAGGAAAGCGCGGATATTACAAAAAAAGCTAAAGAAAATGCCATGGTTTTAGTTGAGGAATTTGAAAAAACAAGGGAAAGCGAATTACAACAAAAACTCTCTGAAGTTGAAAAGGATGCGAAAAAAGATTCACAGAAAATATTGGCAAAGGCTGAGAAAGAAGCGGAGGAAATAAGAAAGAAAACTTCAGGAAAAATTACAGAAGTCGCAAATAGAATGTTTGAGAATTTTAGAAAGAGCTTATTAAAATGATCGAGCCAGTAAGGATGTATAGGATTAGAATTGTTGGGTCAAAAAGAGTTTTAGATGATTCAATACAAACTTTGTATTCTCTTGGAGTTGTTCATATAGATGAATACAAACCAGGAAAATACAAGATAGAGGGGGGTTATTTTGATATTGGAAGCCCTTTTGAGCGGGCGTCAAAATTTTCAGAACAATTAATACGAGTAAGAGCGCTTTTGACAGCTTTAAAAATAGGTAGCAAAAAAAATGAACAAAGAATTGAGATTGCAGAAAATCAGGAAGAGCGCTTGAAAGGGATTGAAAAAAAGTATGAAGGAATTTCAGAAAAATTAAAAAAAGCGCAAAACAAGCTTTCAGAAATAAAAGGGCAGGAAGAAGTTGCAGAATTTTTGGATAAATTAAAAATACGCCACAAACTATTTGCTCCATCTGAGGAGGTTGTAGTATTTAATGGAGTGGTTGAAGAGGACTTTGAGCGAGGTTTAAGGGGAATAACTGATAGGTATAAAATTTTTAAGACATCTTTTAATGACAAAATTATTTTTGCACTATTTGCCCAGAGGGATTTTGAGAGTGATATTTTAAGTTTGCTTATGAGAAATAAATATAGGGAGATAAAAATTCCTGAAAAAATAAATTTTAAAAATTTAGCCGATTTACTTTCTAAGAAAAAGAGGGCAGAATTGGATTTGCAGAGGCTGAATTTGCAATTAGAAAAATTGAGATTAAAAGAGGCAACTTTTTTAGTCAGCTATGAATATTATTTGAGAAAGGAAAATGAAAAAGCAGAGGCACCGCTTAGATTTGCAACAACTTCCAATTCCTTTTTTATAGATGGCTATGTTCCAATTGAAAATTATGTGAAATTGGAAAAAACTCTGGAAGAGAGACTTGGAAAAAAGATTCATATTGAGCGTTCAACAGAGGAAATTGACTTTGCGCCAACAGAACTTCGAAATCCGAAATTAATAGATGCGTTTGAGTTTTTCTTAAATTTGTATTCGCTCCCTTTTTACAGGGAACTTGACCCAACTTTTTTAATCTTTTTAACTTTCCCGCTTTTCTTCGGGTTTATGCTGGGAGATGTTGGATATGGATTAGTGACAGCAATAATATTTGCTATTGTTAAATGGAGAACAAAATCAAATGTTTTAAAGGGATTGATGAATGCAATGATACTGGCTTCAATTGCTAGTGTTTTATTTGGATTTGTATTTGGGGAATTTTTTGGAAGCGCGCATATTGGGAATTATTATACTCTAAAACCATTATTGAGCAGGGAGCATGCATTGGGTCAGGGAATAGAAGCTACCCATATCATGAATCAGATGCTTTTAATCACAATTTTGGTTGGAATTATTCATGTAAATGTTGGATTTATAATGGGCTTTTTTAATGTAAAAAGAATGCATGGATTAAAACATGCAATTTTAGAAAAATTAAGCTGGATTGTTATAGAAGCTGGGGCGTTTCTAATACTGTTTGATATGTACGAATTTTTATATTATGGGTTGCTTTATCAACAATACATCGGATTGGTTTTTGTTTTAATTGGAATTGTTATGTTATTAAAAGGCCATGGAGTTTTTGGGTTGATAGAATTGCCCTCAGTTGCAAGCAATGTACTTTCTTATGCAAGACTTTTTGCAATAGGCCTTAGTTCAGTTGCTCTTGCACTCATAATAAATGATTTTGCAAAGGCCTTCATAGAGCAGGGCGGTTTAATGTTTATCCCTGCGATTATAATTTTAATTATGGGGCATGGAATAAATATTGCAATTGGTGTTATAGGCGGCTTTTTGCAATCTCTGAGATTGCATTATGTTGAGTTCTTTACAAAGTTTTATAAAGGTGGCGGAAAAAGGTACGAGCCATTCGGGCGTTAGAAACTATATATAATTTATATATCAAATCGTAATAAAGCATAGTGTAGATAAATGTGCATGAAGGAGGTGTAAAGAAAAGATGGTTAGCGATTTGGGGATGGTGGCATTGAGCGCATCAATAACAATGATAGCTGCTGCTATTGCCACTGCGTGGGCAGAGCAGGCAATTGGAGCTGCTGCAGTAGGAGCAATAGCTGAAAAGGAGGAACTTTTCGGCAAGGTTTTAATATTGACTGTCATCCCAGAAACCATTGTCATATTCGGATTAGTAGTTGCAATACTAATTCTTGGAAAGGTGGGTGCGGCTTAAGACTTATATTAAATAAGTGCGAGTGCGCTAGGAGCAGCTTTTACTTATATGGGGCTTGAGGAAGTAGAGCAGGATATTAAAAAAAGAATTGAATCAAAGGTTGCTGCTATTAAAAATGCTGCTGAAAAAGAGGCTGCACAAATTTTAGAAAATGCCAAGAATAATGTACGAGAACTCAAACAACAGCGCAATCTAGAGATAGAGAAACTTTCAACAGAACTAAAAAATAGGGAAATAGCAGCGGCAAATCTTTCTGCAAGAAAGTTAAAGATGGATGCGAAAAAAGATGCAAT
>JBBIPJ010000028.1:0-7758 GCA_037442905.1 archaeon | reverse complement strand
TGGGCCCATAGCTCAGGCTGGTGACCTTTGAAGTAAATTAAGGTAAATAGTATATAGTAAATGGTAAATCGTACGATATACCATGTACTATTTACGATATACCTTACAAATTTCAGGGTCGGCTAAGAGAGCGACTGGCTTTTAACAGCCGCAGCCGCTTAATACAGGTATAATCGGCTGGCGCTTATGAGGCGATATTCGCCTGAGAAGTAAATAAAGCGAAATCGCCTGGCTCGCTTGCTAACGCAAGCTCGCACGGCTGTGGAGAAACCAGTAGGTCGGGGGTTCAAAGCGCTGGGAAGTAAATTAAGGCTAGTAGCTTGTGGCTAGTGGCTTGTAGTTGGAATAAATAAAAATTCGTGCTACAAGCTTCAAGCTGCGAGCCACAAGCCTTCACAAATTTCCCAGCGTGAATTTCCCCTTGGGCCCGCCATACTAATCAAAGTATCAAAAATAGAAGCAGACAACACGAAACCTCCGGTTTCGTGTGCGCAAAGGAACTTCGTTCCTTTGCGAGTACAGGCCACTTCGCGAGTAAAAATTTCAAGGAGAGCGAATGTGGCCTAAGGTGCCAGCGTACTTCAAGACGCAAAAATTCAAAAATTTCAAAAATTAATGTGAGACGCTGAATGGCTGATAAAAAAGAAGAGATAGTAGTTATTGAGCACGAATTTATTCCAAAGCATGAGTTAATGGCTGAAGAGGAAGTAGCCAGGCTTTTGGAAGAATATCCAATTAGGAAAGACCAACTCCCTAAAATTGCGCGCTCTGATCCTGCAATTAAACATTTGAGCGCAAAGCGAGGGGATGTTATTAGAATTATAAGAACAAGCCCAACAGCTGGGAGGGCTGTTTATTACAGGATTGTTGTATAACATGGAAACAAGAGAACTCATAAAATCATTTGTTGAGAAAAATGGCTTAATTGGGCATCATATTGCTTCTTATAACGAATTTATTGAAAACGGACTGCAGCGCGTTGTGGATGAGATGCAAGTTATAACCCCTGAGATTGAGGGATTTGAAATCCATTTGGGAAATATAAAAGTTGGAAAGCCATCTGTAAAAGAAGCAAACGGGCAGGTAAGAACAATTATGCCAAATGAATCACGCTTGAGAGACTTGAATTATGCTGCGCCGATTTTGCTTGAGATGACTCCGATTAGAAATGAGACTGAAATGGAAAAAATCCGGCCAAAAATCGGAGAAATTCCTGTTATGCTGAAATCAAACATCTGCAATTTAACTGAGCTGACTAAAGGAAAAAACGCAGAAGAGGTTAGAAAGGAGTTGTTTAAAGCGGGGGAAGACCCTGATGATCCGGGAGGATATTTTATTGTAAACGGAACAGAGCGCGTTTTGGTTTTGGTTGAGGACCTCGCAGCTAATAAAATGAACATGGAAAAAATCACAATTGGAACTTATACTGATTCTGTTAGAGTTTTCAGCGAGAGTGGATGGGTTCGCAGGAGGAATTCAATTGATAGAAAAAAGGATGGAAGTTTAGTTATAGATATGCCGCCGTTTTCAAAACCAGTTCCATTTATAATTGGAATGCGCGCACTTGGAATAGAAAGGGATAGTGATATTGTTAAAGTTGTTTCCGAAGATCCCAGAGTTACAACTGAGCTTTATGTGAGCTTTGAGGAGGCAACAGAGGCAGAGAGCATGGAGGATGCTCTGGATTATTTGGGAAAGAGAGTTGCATTTGGGCAATCAAGATCGGATAGGATTGAAAGGGCAAAAAGAGTTTTGGATTCTTTCCTGCTTCCGCACATGGGAACTTCCCAGGAGGATAGAAAAAAGAAAGCCTTCTATCTTGCAAAAATGGCAGAGCGCACAATTAAACTCCATTTGGGAATGATGGATGTTGATGATAAAGACCATTATGCAAACAAAAGGTTGAGATTGGCAGGAAGCTTGCTTGAGGATTTGTTCCGCGTAGCTTTTAGGGCATTAATAAATAACACTGTTTACTCACTTGAAAAGGCGTACAAGAGGAATAGAAAAATTTCTGTTCTAACTGCAATTCGTTCTAACTTTTTAACCGAAAGAATTCAGCATGCTATTGCAACAGGAGCATGGGTAGGAAACAGACAAGGAGTTTCTCAGCATTTGGATAGAATGAATTATCTTGCTGCGCTCTCCCACAGGCGCAGAGTAAGAAGTTTACTCAGCACAACACAGCCGCATTTTGAAGCGCGAGATTTGCATGCAACGCATTGGGGGAGATTATGTCCAAACGAGACGCCTGAGGGCTCAAACATAGGATTGGTGAAAAATCTTGCAATAACTGCTAAAATTACAAATGCAGCGGATGATGCTCTTATTGAAGATACTCTAAGGAAAAAAGGAATTGTGATTCAGGAGAAGAAAAAATGAAGCCAAAGGAGAAAATTGTTCAGACAGGAATGGAGTACGAAACAAAGAGAACTGATGTTTACTTAAATGGTCGCTTGCTCGGAAGCACAGAAAATGCTGATTCACTAATTGAAGAGTTGAAAAAAATGCGATTAGAGGGAATTGTTTCTCCAGAAGTTAGTATTTCATACAACAAGGAATATGCACAGATAGATGTGTGGAGCGATGCTGGAAGAATTGTCCGCCCATTAATAAGGGTTGAAAACGGAAAACCACTCCTAACCTCTGAGCATATTGAGAAATTGAAAAACAAGGAAATCTCATGGGATAATTTAATTTCAATGGGAATTATTGAATATCTGGATGCTGCTGAGGAAGAAAATGCGTACATTGCTCTTAAAGAGAATGATTTAACAGATGAGCATACTCACTTGGAATTGGACGCTTCAATTATTTTTGGAATATGCGCAGGATTAATTCCTTATTTGAATCACAACATGAGCACTCGTGTTACACTTGGTGCAAATATGTCAAAGCAGGGATGCGGATTGTATGTTTCAAATTATTCTTTAAGAACAGATACGCAAAGGCATCTCCTCCATTATCCACAAAAACCAATTGTAAGAACACAGGCAAGCGATTTGATTGAGTTTGATAAGAGGCCAAGCGGACAGAATTTTGTTGTTGCAATAATTTCTCGCGGAGGATACAACATGCAGGATGCAATAATTCTTAACAAGGCTGCAATCGAGCGCGGTTTGGGAAGAAGCACATTTTTCCGCTCTTACAAAGCTGAGGAAAGAAAATATCCAGGAGGGCAATTAGATACAATTGAAATTCCTGATAAAGATGTGCGCGGATATTTGAGCGAGCATTCATACAGATATCTGGACGAGGATGGGATTATAAGCTCTGAATGCGCTGTTGGAGAGGATGATGTTTTAATTGGGAAAACCTCTCCTCCAAGATTCTTGGAGGTTATGGAAGAATTTGGAATGGCTGTTAAGAACAGGCGCGAAAGTTCAGTTGTTATTAGAGTTGGAGAAGGTGGAATTGTTGATAAAGTCTTGATTTCTGAAACCCTTGATGGAGATAAATTAGTAAAAGTAAAAGTCCGAGATTTGAGAATTCCAGAAGTAGGGGATAAATTTGCTTCAAGGCATGGGCAAAAGGGAGTCATAGGAATTATTGTCCCTCAGGAGGATGCTCCGTTTACAGCAGAGGGAATAACTCCTGATTTAATTATAAATCCGCATGCAATCCCAAGCAGAATGACTGTTGGGCAGCTTTTGGAAAATGTTGCAGGCAAACTTGGAGCTCTGGAGGGGAGATTTGTTGATGGAAGTCCATTCTCATCTGAAACAGAGGAACAGATAAGAGCTGTTCTTGAAAAATATGGATTTAAGAGTTCTGGAAAAGAAATTATGTATGATGGAATAACAGGGGAAAAATTAGAGGCTGAAATTTTTATTGGGGTTGTTTATTATCAGAAATTAAAGCATATGGTTGTTGATAAAATAAGAGCGCGCTCACGCGGTCCTGTGCAAATTTTAACAAGGCAGCCAACAGCTGGAAAATCAAGAGAAGGCGGATTAAGATTGGGAGAAATGGAAAAGGATTGTTTAGTAGGCCATGGAGCTGCTCTTCTCTTAAAAGAAAGATTGCTGGACGAATCTGACAGAACTGTAGTTCCTATTTGCAATACATGCGGACTTGTTGCTGTTTATGATAAGTTTAGAGATTACAGCTACTGCTCAGTGGATGGAGAAAATGTTGACATAACTTTTGTTGAGATGAGCTATGCATTCAAACTTTTCTTAGATGAATTGAAGAGCATGGGAATCTATCCAAGATTAATAATAGGGGAGAAGGGGTGATGAAGTAAATTAAGTTTGTAGTTAGTAGTTGGTGGTGCGTAATGCGTTATGCGTGGTGCGTAAAAAATAAACGCACAACGCAAGCGGCATTTAAAGACGTGCGATCCGCACCACGCACAACCTCAAAAATTTCAGGGAAAAAATGGCAGAATTCATAAACAAAAGAATTGACAGGATAAAGTTTGGAATTTTATCCCCAAAGGTAATTAAGAAAATGTCTGTTGTAAAAATAATTACTCCAGATACTCACGATACAGATGGATATCCGATAAAGGGCGGATTGATGGATCCGCGCATGGGAGTCATAGATCCAGGATTGAGATGCAGAACTTGCAAGGGAAAAATGGGAGATTGCCCTGGACACTTTGGGTATATTGAATTAGCCCGGCCAGTAATTCATGTTGGATATTCAAAAATGATATACAATATTTTGCGCTCTATTTGTAAGGATTGCTCCCGCGTTTTGCTTCCACAGAAAAGAATAGATGAGTACAAAGAAAAGTTAAAAAATATTTTAGGCGGGGAGATTGAGTTTGAAAATATTGTTAAGGATGCAATTAAAGAAGCGCGCAAGGCAAAGAACTGCCCGCACTGCAAGGCAAAAGTTCAAAAAATAAAGTTTGAAAAACCAACAACTTTTACAGAAGGAAATCAAAGAATAATGCCAACAGAAATCAGGGAAAGAATGGAAAAAATCCCGGATGATGATATTGCAATTTTTGGATTAAACCCAGAGGATTCAAGGCCCGAGTGGATGGTTTTAACACTTTTGCCTGTTCCTCCAGTGACAGTGCGGCCTTCAATTACACTAGAAACAGGGGAGCGCTCAGAGGATGATTTAACACACAAATTAGTTGATATAATCAGATTAAACCAGAGATTGCGCGAGAACATTGAGGCAGGAGCTCCTCATTTAATTATTGAGGACCAGTGGGAACTTGTTCAATACCATGTAACAACTTATCTTGATAATGAAGTGACTGGAGTTCCAACTGCAAGGCACAGGTCTGGAAGGCCATTAAAAACTTTGAAACAGAGATTAAAAGGAAAGGAGGGAAGATTCAGGCATTCGCTTGCTGGAAAAAGAGTTGATTTTTCTGCAAGAACAGTTATAAGCCCAGATCCAAACATAAGTATTGATGAGGTTGGAGTCCCAATTGATATTGCAAAAGAATTAACAGTTCCAGAAAGAGTTACCTCCTTGAATCTTGAAAAATTAAAAGAACTTGTAATGCGCGGCGAAGAGTATCCTGGTGCAAACTATGTAATAAGAGCAGATGGAAAGCGAATAAAAATTACAGAGGAGAATAAAAAAGAGCGCGCTGATGAGCTTGCATCTGGCTTTATTGTTGAAAGGCATTTGATAGACGGAGATATTGTTTTGTTTAACAGACAGCCTTCTTTGCACAGAATGAGCATAATGGCTCATAGGGTAAAGGTTTTGCCAGGAAGAACTTTTAGATTAAATCTTTGTGTCTGCACTCCATATAATGCTGATTTTGATGGGGATGAGATGAACTTGCATGTTCCACAAACAGAGGAGGCAAGAACAGAGGCTAGACTTTTAATGCAAGTACAAACACAGATAAGAAGCCCGAGGTTTGCAGGTCCGATTATTGGGGCAATCCACGACCATGTTACAGGATTGTATTATTTAACTTCAGGGGAAGTTACAGAGGAGGAGGCAGCAGCCCTGCTTGCACGAACAAATTACAGAGGAGCTCTTCCAAGAGGCTCTGCAGGGAAAATTGATGGAAAGAGTATTTTCTCTTTATTTATTCCAAAAGAGGTCTCAGCAAAGTTCAAAGGAAAGGACAGGCAGGATGTTGTTGTTAGAAGAGGAGAACTTGTAAAAGGCTCTATAGATGACCGCGCAATAGGAGCAATGTCTGGCAGATTATTGGAGGAAATTTTGAGAAGAACAGGGCCTTCTGGAGTGCGCGAGTTTTTAGACAACATTACAAAACTCGGAATTGCGTATCTGGATATGAAAGGATTCACAACAGGACTGGATGATGAGGATTTGCCTGAAAAGACAAGGGAAGAAATTGGAGATGTTTTGAAAAAAGCAGAGAAAAAAGTGGATGAGCTAATTAAAGAATACAGAGAGGGAACTCTCAGGCCTTCTAAAGGAAAAAGTGTGGAGGATACTTTAGAGGAATTAATTATGCTTGAATTAAATGATGCAAGAACAAAAGCAGGAGAAACTGCGGAGAAACATTTAGCTGAAAATAATTATGCTCTGTTGATGGCAAAAACTGGAGCTCGTGGCTCAATGTTAAACATTACTCAGATGAGCGCTTGCATTGGACAGCAGGCAGTAAGAGGAAAAAGAATTTTAAGGGGATACGGAACAAGAACATTGCCGCATTTCCAAGAGGGAGATTTAGGAGCTCGCTCAAGAGGTTTTGTAAGTTCAAGCTATAAGAGCGGAATGGATCCAATAGAATTTTTCTTCCATGCAATGGGAGGAAGAGAAAGTTTAACAGATACTGCAATGAGAACTCCAAAATCAGGATATATGCAGAGAAGATTAATTAATGCTTTGCAGGATTTAATTGTTGATTACAATGAAACAGTAAGGGATGGGAGAGGAGTTGTTGTCCAGTTCAGATATGGGGAGGATGGAATAGATCCCTCACGCTCACACAGAGGAACAATTCCTTTAAAGAGAATAATAAGAGATGTTCAAAGAGGTGGGAAATGAGTGAGGTAACTGAAATACTTGAAAAAAAAGGAGTAAGCCTGCCATTCAGTATAGTGCGCAGGCTTGAAAGATATTTGAAAGAGGGCTTGATTAAGAAAAAATACCTTGAGGAAATTATTGAGCAGGTAATTAAAGCCTATGATATGGCAAAGGTTGAGCCAGGAGAAGGAGTAGGGGTTTTAGCAGCTCAATCAATTGGAGAGCCTGGAACACAGATGATGATGCGTACTAAGCACTATGCAGGAACTGCAATGGATGTTACTCGAGGGCTGCCAAGATTAATAGAAATTTTTGATGCGCGCAGAACTCCTAAAACTCCTATGATGACAATTTATCTGGATAAAGAGCACAACAATTTGGAAAAAGCAGAGAAACTTGCGCACGCAATCAAAGAAACAAAAATAAAAGATGTTGCAGAAAATATTAAGATAAACTTTTTGAAATATGAAGTTATAATTGACTTGGACAAGCAGGAGCTCTCAAAGCGTGGAATTACACATGCAAAATTAATTGATATCATACATGAAAAATTCAAAGGAAGAGCAGGCATTCGAGAGGATAAAATTATTTTCAAGGCTGCAAAAAAAACCGCTGCCTCATTGCAAAAGCTAAAAGAGGAGGTTCAGAACACCCCCCTTGCAGGAGTAAAAGGTGTTTCGTATGTTGTAATTCAGAAAGAAGGACGCGATTATGTTTTGTACACAAAAGGGACAAACCTCAGGGATGTTCTTGGATTCAAAGGCGTTGATGGAAAGCGCACAAAGTCAAATGATATAATGGAGGTTGAAAAACTTTTTGGAATTGAGGCTGCGC
>JBBIPJ010000027.1:0-7775 GCA_037442905.1 archaeon | reverse complement strand
TTGCAAAGAAAAAACCCTGAAATTGATTTTGGATGATAAAACAAAAGAACTCACCAAACAGTTTATTTTTAACCTGGGATTAAATAGGGAGGAAAAAGATTTGTGCGCGCTCATAGCAAGATTTCACGACTGGCATAAGAAAGGAGAGGCTTTCCATATCTGCGCTTCATGCGGCACTATTATTCTTGTTCCAGAAAAAGCATAGATTTTACTCACAAACATAAAGTCGCTGGGAAAAAATAATCTCTTATTTCACAAACTTCAGTTTCTTCCCCTTTACCGCGCGCAAAAATTCCTTTGGAGTATAAACTTTCCCCTCTAAATTTGGAAAATCAAAGTCTTTTATGTTCTCTGTAATTAAAAAATCTGCTCCGACTGCAAAAGAAGTCGCTGCTATTGCAACATCCTGATATTTTCTCTCAATTCCACTTGTTAGGCAATAGGCTAGTAACTTAGCTGTTTCTTCAGCCACAACTCCGTTTAAGTCTATCCAGTTAAATTGCTCTAAGAATTCTTTTGCATTATTTAGCCTTTTCATATAATCGGCTCTCTGGTAAATCCCAGTTAAATATTCTGAAACACTTAATGTAGAAATTATTAGTGCTGATTTTTCTTTTGTTAGTTTCTCCATAAGCAACAGCGCATCTCTATTTTGTCTTTCTAGATCAATCAGTACTGTTGTATCAAAAATAATATTCATGGAATTACTCCAAGCTTTCTGAATCTTTTATGGATATTCCCGCTTTCCCTGATTTTCTTGTAAGTTTCCTCAAAATCTGCCGGCAAATTTCCTCCCTTAAAGGTTTTCCAATAATCCGGGCTAGATTTCACTATTAGTATGGTGTTTCCTGCTACATTGACCTGCAAGGGAGTGCCCTCTCTAATTCCAAGCCTTTCTCTTATCTCTTTTGGAATTGTTATTTGTCCGTTTCTTGTCACAATAGTTCTCATGGAATTATTACTAGTTTTTCTAGTATTTAAATATTACTAATTTTTCTAGTAAGTCATTCTATCCCACTATTTTTAATTTTCAATTTAATACTTTCCCCATCAGCCCTGAAAGGGTGCTTAATCAAAGTTACCAATCTATCAGTCCCCTGTTTTTCAATCCATAAAATAATTTTGCTCCAGTAATCCAAAGCATCCCCGCCTGCAGGCAGTAATTCTTCAAGCTCTTTTTCATCTGTAAAAGAATCATAAACCTGGTTTGTAATCAAAACAGCGCAATTATAATCCCTTGCCAGATTTGCTAAAATTGCCAATTGCTTTCCAAGTTCCCTTCCAAAAGGAATTATTTTTTCCCTGTCTCCTCTTAATTCAAGTCTATATAGAGAAACAAAAGAATCAACTACTATTAAAGAAAAATTCTCATCCATAAAATTTTCCAGTTTTTCAATTGCAATTCTCTGTTCTTTTAAATCTCTTGGATTATAGAGATAAATTCTCTTAGCAAGCTCTGCAGCTTTTTCTCCAGCAAGTTGCTCAAACCTAATTTTGTTAAAGCTATTTTCAGTGTCAATATACACAACCTCATTCCCCCTCAAAGCTGTCTGAACAGCCGCACTTATGCAGATATTTGTTTTTCCGCTTCCTGCGCCCCCATAAATCTGAGTTATTAATCCAAGCGGAAATCCTCCTCCAAGCAAATAATCAAGATTTTCACTGCCAGAGCTAATAAAATCGTTTTTCTCAGCCAAAGCTTTCTTTCTGAATACTCCCATAATAAGAAAACTCGCCCTTTTTGGACTATTTAAAATTTTTTTAACTCTATCACACTTGCCAGAGTTTATTCAGTTTATTCCCTACTCATAAATTAGCTTTGTAAAATTCTTTGAAAAATTTTCCCTGACTTCTCAAAGATTCTTCCATTTCTGCGTACTCTTTGGTATTTGTGCATGTTAGATCAAGTTTATCATCTTCTTTTTTACTCAAAATCTTTTCTGCAATTTTATGGCACAAAGTTTTAATCTCCCTGCAAACCGATTTTTTGCCATGCTGCCTATGAACTATTATTAAATCCACATCATCATAAAATAATTCTTTATTTTTTACAATTTTTCCATGAACAACTATTCGTATAATCTCATCTCCAAAATTCTCAAGAAGCGCCTCACCGCACCTCTTAATAAAACCTACCCTCCGTTTGTGTATTCTCCCCCAGTTTTGTGTTGTTGTCCTAAGCAGTTTCCAAATACTGGCCGCCCTACGCCAATTAAACCATTCATATTTCCTTGCTATTTTTTCTAACATTCTTTTGCATTCCTCAAAATTATCTAATCCAAAAACTTCCCTAAATTCTTCTTCGCTCATAACTTTTTCTAGATGGGAGGCCCAAATATACTTCCAAATTTCATGCTTAAACTTCACCTTTTTGAAATAACCAGAATGCCAAAGCTTTTTTAACCAACCCATATATCTTAGATGATTTTTTAATCTTAATTATTTTGCCGCAACAAACAGAAACCTTTATATATATGCACTTCATCTAAGATGAATTGGTGAAATGATGATTCGCCGAACAATAACATTCAATGAGGATATCTATAATGAGCTAATGAACATCCGCGCCAGTGCAATTTCTGCCGGAAAAGAAATGAGCTTTACAACAATTGTAAATGTTGTTCTTCTTGGCGGGATTTTGGGCGCAAATAAATTTGACACTTCTATCTGGAAGGAAATTTTAAGTTTTATACAAGAGGAAAGCTCTGAATTGGAATTAGAAGCCTTAAGAGATCAGTATGTTGAAAAGATGGTAAAAAAGATGTCTACACCATAGAAAATCTTTAATACCCTTTATTGTTATGCTCAAATTATACTATAATGGCTGAAAAGAACGAAATTGATTCCCAAATCAGAACCTGCTGCGAAATTTATGCCGGTTCCGACACTTTGTGAAGGCCGGATAGCTATCAAATTGGTTTAGCTAATAAACCTTCACAAAGTGATACCTCCCGATGCTAATCAAATAAATCAAGTGTGAAAAATGGCTGAAAAGAACGAAATTGATTTGAAAGTTTCAAGGGCAATGCCTGAGGATGCAGAAAAAGGCATTGTTAGGATGGATGCCAAATCAATGCAGACTATCGGCATTGTCCCAGGGGATATTGTTGAAATTGAGGGTGGAAGGGTAACAGTTGCTGTAGCTGCAAAAGCATATCCTTCTGATGTTGGTTTAGGAGCGATAAGAATGGACGGGCTTTTGCGCAGAAATGCAAAAGCAGGAATTGGCGAACCTGTAAAAATCAGAAAAGCAGAAGTAAAAGAGGCTGAAAAAGTTGTTCTTGCGCCTGCGCAAAAAGGTGTCCAAGTACAAATAATGGGCGGAGGATTGGAAAAGAGTTTAATGGGCCGCCCAGTTATGAAAGGTGATATTATTTCTCCTATCAGGGCAAGAAGAAAATCTTCTGTTGATCCTTTTGAGGATGTTTTCTCTGCTTTTGAGGAATCATTCAGTCCCATGTTCGGATTTCCAGGATTAAAGCTAATGGTTGTAAATACAAAGCCGAAGGGCGCCTGTGTGATAACAGATATGACTGAAATTGAATTAAGCCCGCAGGCTGTTGAAGTCAAAGAATTAGAAAAAGTCCCGCAGGTTACTTATGAGGATATTGGCGGTTTAAGCGATGCTATTTCTAAGGTAAGAGAAATGATTGAGCTTCCATTAAAACATCCAGAATTATTTGAAAAACTTGGGGTTGAGCCCCCAAAAGGAGTTCTTTTATATGGCCCGCCAGGCACAGGTAAAACTTTGCTGGCAAAAGCTGTTGCAAATGAAACAAATGCAAACTTTATTGCAATAAACGGACCTGAAATTATGTGCGTTAGTGGAGATGTTCCAATAGTTGTTGACAATGAAATTAAGACAGCAAAAGAAATTTTTGATACTCAAAAATTGGTTAAACTAGGCTCTGGAGCGAATCACAAATCCTATTCAGCAAGCGGCAAATTAATTGGCATAAAAAATCCAACTTTCTCGGAAATACCAGCAGATTTAATAGAAGTAACCGAGGTTAAAGCACCTTACTATTATAGAGTTTCTTTTGATAATTTGAGCTATGATGTTTCTTCTAATCATCCTCTTCTTACTTTTTCTGAAAGCGGAGTTTCTTGGAAAACTCCTCCAATGCTTACAGAAAATGATTATGTTGTTACAAACACTATTCAAGAATTGAATCCCCCAACTATTAATTATAGTGCAAAAAGCAAAATAAAAATTCCTCAAAAGTTTAGCAATGAGCTCAGCTTTTTAATTGGGTTAATTGCAGGCGATGGATATATAGGAAAAGACAACATTACTTTTTGCGGAAAGGATAGAAAGCTGCATAGCAAATTTAAAGAAATAATTAGTCAAAATTTTTCAATAAATACTTTCAAAGAGCATAAAGATCCAGAAGGAAATATAAGAACTGTAATATATTCAACGGATTTGGTTAAATTCTTTAATTATCTTGGGTTCAATTCGGGGAAGAAGGAATATAAAAAATTTTTAGATGATTGGCTAATTAAATTAGATCAAAGGCTATTTGCTTCTTTCTTTTTAGGAATGCTGGTAACTGACGGAACTATTGCAAAGCATTCTGTGATATTATACAGTATTGATAAAGAGGCGCTTGATAAAATAAGGAATATTGGCAAATACAGAGGTTTTATCTTTGAAAAGGCAAAGAAGCACACAAATAAGCTCAGCGATGTTTCCAAAATAGTGCTGAAGGGCAGATATAATCTTGAATTATTAAGCAGAGTTTTAAGTAAGCTAAAATTAGTAGACTACAATGTCCCACTCTCAAAACGCTCCTATGAATATGTTCCATTATTTTTAATAAAAGTTCTAAAACCAATAGTAAAAAGAGCAGGCATGGTATATGGCAATAACTATAAAATTGAGCCATATCTTAACTTAAGAAAGCGGCCAACAATAAAAACAATAGAAAGTATTTTGGTCTTATTGAGAAAGAGATCTAAATATTTATCGGAAAATGATAAAGCACTACTTAACCTACTTGAAAGATTTGTAAATGGCGAAATTATATTTGACAGTGTAAGTTCTATTAAAAAAATAAGCGAAAGTAAAATTCTTTATGATTTTGGCACAACTGCAGACACTTTTATCACAGCCTATGGGCATGTTATGCACAACTCGAAATGGTATGGGGAATCAGAAAAACAATTAAGGGAAGTTTTTGAGGAAGCTGAGAAAAGCGCTCCGAGCATAATTTTCATTGATGAAATAGATGCGATTGCCCCGAAAAGGGAAGAAGTAACAGGAGAAGTTGAGCGAAGGGTTGTTGCAACTCTGCTTTCTCAAATGGATGGTCTTAAATCAAGAGGAAAAGTTGTTGTTATTGCAGCAAGTAACAGGCCAGAGGCTCTTGATCCTGCATTGAGAAGAGGCGGAAGATTTGACATAGAAATTGAAATCGGGGTTCCTGACAGAAAGGGAAGAAAAGAAGTTTTGCAGATTCACACAAGGGCAATGCCACTTGAGCCTGATGTTGATTTGGATGAATGGGCAGATGTTACTTACGGATTTGTAGGCGCAGATTTGGAAGCTTTGTGCAAAGAAGCAGCAATGGCGACTCTGAGAAGGATTTTGCCTAAAATAAATATTGAAGAGGAAGCAGAAATCCCGCAGCAGCTTCTTGAGGAATTAAAAGTCACAAAGAAAGATTTCAAAGACGCGTTTAAGAATGTTTCTCCCTCTGCAATGAGAGAAGTTTTAGTTGAAATTCCAAAAATAAAATGGAATGATATTGGCGGATTGGAGGAATTAAAGCAGCAATTAAAAGAGGCTGTTGAATGGCCGCTCAAGAATCCAAAGGCATTCAAGAAAATGGGAATCAAGCCGCCTAAAGGTATTCTTCTCTATGGGCCTCCGGGAACAGGTAAAACTTTGTTAGCAAAAGCTGTTGCAAATGAGAGCAATGCCAATTTCATTTCTGTAAAAGGCCCTGAGATATTTTCAAAATGGGTAGGCGAATCAGAACGTGCAATTAGAAAAATATTTGCAAAAGCAAAGCAGGTAGCTCCATGCATAATTTTCTTTGATGAACTGGATGCGATTGCTCCTATAAGAGGAAGAGATACAGGAACTCATGTAACTGAAACTGTTGTAAATCAGTTGCTTACAGAATTGGATGGATTAGAGGAATTGGAAGGGGTTGTTATTATTGGTGCTTCTAATAGACCAGATATAATTGACCCAGGCCTTTTGCGCCCAGGAAGATTTGACAGATTAATGTTTACACCTGTTCCTGAAAAAGAAAGCAGATTGAAAATATTTAAAGTTCACACAAAGAATATGCCTCTTGCAAAAGATGTTTCTATAGAAAAGCTTGCAGCTGAAACAGAAGATTATGTTGGAGCTGATATTGAGGCAATTTGCAGAGAAGCAGCAATGATTGCATTGCGCAAAACATCAATGAAGGCAGAAGTGGTTTCAATGCCCGAATTTAAAGCAGCAATGGATGTTGTTAAGCCCACTATGAATGAGGAAATGAAGCGCTATTATGACAATGTTTTCAAAGAATTCAAGAGAAAAGCGATTGCGGTTCCAGTTGAGAGGCCGAAATATTTGGGATAATCTCTTTATATCTGTGAGAACATATTTTATTTATGCCACCTTGGTTTGATGATTTAGTAAAGCGTGCAGAAGAAGCAGGAAAGGATGTTGTTTTTGTTGAGCAAAAGCGTTCTAATCTAGCACAGATTTGGGATACTGCCATAAGAGAAGCTCAAAAAGGAAAAGAAATAGCTGTTTATTCTTTTGGAAAGAAAATTGATGTAAAAAGAAAAGAACAAATTCCAGGGGAACATACTTTTTGGATCGGCGATATTAATGATTTAATTGAAGAGGGCGTGTGCAGAGTTTTTACTCAGGATGCGATAGCCATTGACATAAGCCATATTACTGAAAGCGAAATACAAGCATTAGAAGACTATGCTAAAAAAAGAGCAGGAACTAAAGAGCCTCCTCCGACAATAGAAGCTGCTATAAGGCCAGATTTTCGCTCTCTTATTAATAAAGACCTTACTCAATTTGTTCATTCACACCCGCCTCCCTATAGATTTGTTAAAAGAAATATCTATAAATTTATTGGATTGCATTTCATGGTTGATTACACCGCTGATTTTGTGACTGATATGCGCATAGTAAGAGCAAGGCAGAAGCTTTTTGGTGAAGAGAGCAGAGATGTTGAATTTTATAGTCATATTTTAGAAATCTACCCAGAAGTTAGTCCACTAATTCTATATTTCATATTAAAAATTCTTCCAGAAATTGAAGGAGTAAGAGGAGAAATTGGAGGAAAAGATTTATACAATTTATATCTATCACATCTTTCTGCTGCCCATCCAACAGAACTATCTCAGCGAGAAGCGATCGATATTATGATAAAACTTCTTATTGATATTAATAAACTTGATAATGTAATAAAAATCCCCCATATTTTTTATAAAGGAGAATTACCAATGCTTTTTGAATTAGCTGTTACTAGAAAAGATCCTGAAATTTTAAGCAGAATAATACCTCTTTTAAAAGAGTTATGTACATCCAGTAAAATAGAATTTTCTCCAAGGACAACAAAGCTAAGGGAACCTCTTTTGAGACAAATGATGAAATTTATTGAATTATTTAGAGATGCTATGTTTGATTTACGAAAAATTCAAGAAATAAATGCCAGTTGGTGGCTCAATCTTGATATAGCTTCTCCAAAAGCTCTTCTTCTTAGGCAAGGTCAATTTGATGGGATAAGAAGTTTTAAGGAGCATGGTTTAAT